>JACMLI010000676.1 GCA_014379705.1 Gemmatimonadaceae bacterium | reverse complement strand
GGTCATGGCCGCATACGGAGCGCCTCGAGGCGACCGTGGGCGACACCGTCGTCTGGCGAGTGCTGAATGGATCCCCCGCCGTGCATCCCATGCACCTGCACGGCTTCTATTTCCGTGTGGACGCGTTCGATGGGACACAGGCGCTGCCCGAGGGCAAGCGAACCGGGGGTCGCATGGCGGTCACGGAGCACATGCAGCCCCAGACCACGATGACCCTGTCCTGGGTGCCGGAGCGCGCGGGGAACTGGCTGTTCCACTGTCACTACCAGCCGCATGCGGGGCCCCATCGGTGGCTCGGCAAACCGGGGAATGCCCCGGAACGAACCGGTCATGAAGATCACGCGCGGCAGGCCATGGGTGGGCTGGTCATGGGAGTTCACGTGAGGCCCCGCGGAAACGAAACGGTGCGCCGGCCGGAGGGTGCGAGGCGACGGCTGCGACTGATCGCGGTGCGCGACTCGGGATTCCCCGATTCGCTGCCCTCGATGCGCTTCATTCTCGAGGAGCGCGGACGCCGGCGCGATGCAGGGACGGGCTTCAGCCCAACCATCGACCTCGCGCGCGGGGAACCGGTGGGGATCACGGTGGTCAACCGACTCCGTGAGCCGCTCTCCGTACACTGGCATGGTATCGAGCTCGAGAGCTACTACGACGGCGTGGCCGGTTTCGCCGGCTCTGCCGGTCGGCTCGCTCCCATGATTGCGCCGAGCGACTCGTTCGAGGCCCGGCTCACGCCACCGCGCAGCGGAACATTCATCTATCACTCCCACGTCGATGAGCCTCGACACCATCGCGCGGGGCTCGCGGGCGCACTCATCGTCCGCGACGGACCGCCCGTGGCCCCGGCAAACGAGCACGTCTTCTTCATCAAGTCGGCGCGTGGATCCAGCGGGCGGTTCCCCATGGAGATCAATGGGAAGGTCAACCCTGACACGATCGTGCTGCGTGTCGGTGGCCAATACCGATTCCGGTTCGTGGGCCTCTCCGTGACGAGCCCGAATGCCACCGTCTACTTCACCGCACGTCGGGACAGCTCACTGGTGAACCTTCGCGACACGCTGCTCGTGCAGTGGCGCGCGCTGGCAAAGGACGGCGCGGAGCTGGCCGAGCGAGACCGCAGGCTTCGGCCGGCGCAGCAGCTCGTGAGCATTGGCGAGACGTACGACTTCGGGTTTCAGCCGACCACGCGCGGCGAGTTGCGGCTCGAAGTGCGCCCGGTCTCCGCGGGACAGCTGTTTGTTCGTGTACCCGTGCGCGTCGAATGACTTGCCTGCGGGCCCGGGCGCATCAAGGACTGAGGACGGCCGCGAATGGTGGCCAGCGTCGCAACGCAGCGAAGGCAGGCTCCGCGTGCACCGCCGGCTCCATGCCCAGCCCTTCGCGCCGCGCCTCACGGAGCAGGGCCAGCGCGCGCGTGCTGTCGGTGAGTCGTGCCGCGATCGTTGCCTGCCAGTATGTAGGCTCCCCCCACGAAAGACCTCGAGCTGCGGGCGTCATCCCTCGGGCGCGTGCCTCCAGCTTGGACATCCATCGGCGAGCCTCCGCGGTATCGCCATCGGCCGCGGCGGCGTTTCCCACGAGGCCCATCACGGCAAGCGTCAGGCTCACGGTATCACGCGTCAGCGGCACCAACCGCAGGCGGGCATCGGCAGCCCGACCAGCGAGTAACAAGGCTCGTGCGGCCTGACGACGCAGCGCTGGCTCGTTGCGCGTCTCCCCGGGAAGGGAATCGAACCACGCCACGACGGCACGCGCATCGTCGTCGCCACGTTCGGCATCATGTGCGAGGATCTCGCTCGCCACCGTGACCCGTGCGCTCGCACGCGCAGCGACGGACGCCGAGGATGCGTCGAGGCGGTTGAACGCACTCGTCAGGCGAGCGCGATCGCCGAGCGCGGCAAGCGCACGGAGCTCATACAGAGCGATGGTCACATCCGATGGATAGCGCCGAGCCGCCTCACGGGCCGCAACGAGCTCTTCGTCGTGCTGCCCGAGCAGGTGCAGGGCGAAGGTCAGTTCCCGCCAATACGGTTGCCAGCCACGCAGCTCGCCTCGGTCGGGGCCCAGTGCGCGCAGGACGCTCACCGCCTCCGCGGGGCGATTCATCTTGCGCGCCAGTTCCCCGATCATGTATTCGCCGATCGTGCCCGGGGCGATCTTTGCCTGGCGTACCGACGCGTCGTACGCGCGTGGAAGGTCACCGTGCAGCAGGCCCTCCGCCATGTCGAGCGTACTGGCTTCGAGCGGTCCCAGCCGGGCACGCTGCGCCTCCAGCGATGCAATCAGCCGTTGGGCGCCATCGGCGTCGTTCAGGTTGAGCCGCATGATGGTGGCCGCGATGCGTGGCATCGGCCACGCCGCATCCGCCACAGCTGAACGTTCGAACAGGTCCAGCGCCGCGCGCGGATCGCCCCGCACGAAGGTGACGAGACCCGCCACGTAGTCCCGGTACGCCTCGTACGTCGGTGGAGCGATCGCGCGCCGCAGGTGGGTGACCGTGTCCGCGAGCGGGGCGATCGCGGCCACCACGCGCGTGCGCAGCTGGTCGATGCCGCGCATGACGCTGTCGTCCATGACGCTGACCCGTTCCACCGGGCGCAACAGGCGACCCGTTTTGGCCTCGATGACCTGCGCCTGCAGGTGGAGCATCTGCCCCTCGCGGTACACGTCGCCGCGGACGATCATCCCCGCGCCCACATCGAGTGCGACGCGCTGCCATCGCTCGGACTCGCCGACGCTCGCAAGGGCCTCCTGGCTCGTCAGCACAGCGGTCGCTGGAACGACCTCGATGCCTTCCAGGCGTGAAAGCCCCTCCGTGATCCAGTCCGAGGCCATCATGCCGAGCGACGACCGGGTGGAATCGGCGTCGTGATGGGTGAGGGGCAACACGACGATGCGTGAGGCGACGCGCTCCTGCCCAGCGGTACTTGCCGGTTTGTCGAGCGCCCGAGGCCCACGGACCAGGAGTACGACCGCGGCGACAAGCGCTGAGGCGATGAGCACTCCTGGCCAGGCGCGACGCGGTTTCGCTCGCGTCACAGGTGTCGCTGGCTGCGTCGCCGGCACGTCGGCTTCCGGGCGCGTGGCCACCCGCGGCGTGGCCGCGATGAGCGAGCTTCGCGATCGGATCGCTTCCACCAGCTCGCGGGTCTCTGGCGACGGATCAACGGCCAGCTCCGAGCCCAGCGAGGCCACGAATGCCTCGTGCGCCATGAGCGCGCCGGAGCGGTCACCCGACAGGTCCATCGCGGTGAGCAACCGACGGTGGTGCGATTCGTTGAACGGTTCCAGCACCTGGGCCCGACGGGCATGTTCGACCGCGCCAGCATACCGCTGCTCCGACAGCAGCCGATCGGCGAGGCGTGCCTCCGCGGCCGCGGTGTCCCTCGCCAGACCGGTACGCATGTGGGCGACCCACTGCTCGAAACCCGGCGCATCGTCCACGACCAGGGCGTCGAGGAACGGGCCGCGATAGAGCGCCACGGCGTCGTCGTCGCGCCCGTCGAGGAGGCACGTACGAAAGACGGTGAGGTCGCACGATACGACGGTGCGGTCGACCCCCACCGCGTCGTCGCCGAGGCTTCGAATCGCGTGCTCGCCGAGCGACCGGCGCAAAAAGGCCAGCGCCTGGCGGAGGGCACCGCGCGCCCGTTGCTCGTCGTACTGGGGCCAGAAGAGCGCAACCAATGCATCGCGAGACACGAGACCGTCGCGATCCTGGGCGGCGAGATAGGCCAGGAGCGCCGCCCGCTTGGGTTGGGCCAGCAGCGTGGTCAGCGGCCCGCGAGTCGCGTCGCGTATATCCAACCCGCCGAGGACCGCGACGCTGATCATGGCTCTTGGGGTCAGACTCCAAGCCTCTCTTTCTTGGAGTCTGACCCCAAGAGTCACAGGTCACGCGCAGGTCACGCCCAGATCGCGCCATCCTGGCACGTTGCGGGAAAGTCGCGTGCGAGTGCCCAGCCGACAAGGCAAGCGTGGCACGCCGTCCCGCCACCCAACCGCAGGAGTCCCCATGTGCCGTTCACGCCTCGTCGTCCTCACGTTCGCCTCGATGTGCGGAGGATCGTTCGCGACCGCGCAGGAACGTCCGCCAGCTCCACCCACCGACCTGCTGCGGCAGGTGCGAGCCCTGGGCCTGCCCAGCTCGACGGATCGGCTGACCGTGTACTACGACCCCGGACATGAGGCCAAGGCGGTGCGCCTTCGGACGTTGATCCAGGATGCCATGCAATTCTATGCCGACTCGCTCGGCGTCGCCCCGGAGCTCTCGATCGCGGTGCTGGAGCGGCCGAACTGGGACCGGCTGATCAGGTGGCAGCCCTATGGCATCCCGGGAGTCGAGGGCACGCCGGCCGTGGCATTCCTGCCGGCGACCGACGACAACCTCGCCGCGAACGACGCCCTTTCTCTCGAGTCGCAGGTCTCGGACAGTGCCAGGCGCCTCGTGGCGGCCGGAGGGCATGGCTGGCCGTCGGCGTCACGACGGTACGTCGACTATGTGGGGTTGCACGAACTCGGGCACACCCTGGTGAAGGCCTACGGCATTCAGGTGCGCTCGATGTGGTTCAACGAGTGGCTCGCGACGTACGTGGGCTACAGCTGGCTCCGCGCAGCGCGTCCCGCCGATGCGCGGTTGTGGGAGGGTGTCCTGCAGGGCTATCGCGATGCCGTCAGGCCGGAGCATCGATCGCTGGAGGCGTTTGATCGGCTGTATTTCGGAGTTGGGGCGCAGAACTACGTCTGGTATCAGGCTCGCTTTCAGCAAAGCGTGCAGGCGGTCCACGATATGAACGGCGTGACGTTCCTGCGCCGGGTGAAGGAAGCCTTTCCTCGTGGCGGTTCACCGGTGTCACGCGATGACTTGCTGAAGAGGCTCGAGACGCTTGCGCCCGGGTTCCTGCCATGGGCGGAGGGGATGAAATAGCGCGTCGTCGATTCCAGCGAGGCAAGCAGCAACGAGCACCAGCCCGTCAGCGTTAGGCGCCAGAGAGCTCGTTACTTGTTGCACGGCTGGGTACTGGGGCTGGTGTACTCGTTTCTGCCTACTAGAACTGGTCGACTGGTTACTCGACTGGTACTCGTGATACTGGAAGCTGTCCCGCGACCGCACCGTCCTGCGACAAGCTCTCCAGCACCAGTCAAGTAACCAATCCCCGTTCCAGTAAGCAGAAACCAGTCACCAGCCCCAGTACCCAGCCCTGTAACCAGTCACCAGCCCCAGTACCCAGCCCTGAAACCAGTCACATGACGCCCTACCTCTGCTCCTCCGCAACCGAGTCACAGCGCGCGGGCGGCGTCGAGTCGTTCGGGAAACGTGAGAGGCAGCTGCTGATGTCGCGCGCCAGCCTCGCCAGTGCGGCGTCGAGGCCGGTCACGAGCTCCGAATAGTCGCTGACGCGCCACGGACCATCGAGGGTCTCCGTACTTCCGCGCACCAGGACCCGGCCGTCCAGCGGGCGAATGATGTCCCAGCCGGCCACCAGGTGAGTACGGCCCTCGGTCGCCGCCGAATCGGCGACTCCTTCGAATCGGAAGACATT
>JACMLI010000675.1 GCA_014379705.1 Gemmatimonadaceae bacterium | reverse complement strand
TGCTCGGCCGCGTCGAGCATGCGGTGCATCAGCGCGCGCGCGCCCGCCGCGTCGAGGCGGACGCCGCGCATGTTCGCCTCGGCATACAGCACCGGATCGATGTCAATGCCGAGCCGATGCTGCTCGGCGCGCGACAGGCTGCGCACAAAGAGGCCGGCGCCCACCAGCAACACGAGCGAGAGCGCCGCCTGCGTCACCACGAGCGACGCACGGAGGAGGGACCGACGCTGCGTGCTGCCACGCCCCCCTTCCTTGAGCGAGCTCGCGACATCGGTGCGGGCCGCCGTGAAGGACGGCACGACGCCGGTGAGCAGGCCGGCCAGCACCGCGAGGATCATCGACCACACGATGGTGCGTCCGTCGCCGAGCACGGCGGTCGCGTCCGCGTCAGGTAGCAGGAGCGCGCGCAGGGCGCCACCGCCGAAGCGGGCGAGCAGGATGCCCCCCGCGCCACCCAGCAGCCCGAGGACCACACCCTCCAGGAGCAGCTGTCGCGTGAGGCGCCAGCGCCCGACGCCTAACGCGAGACGCAGGGCGATCTCGCGCTGCCGGCTCACCGCGCGCGAGAGGAGCAGGTTGGCGACGTTGGCGCACGCGATCAGCAGGACGATGAGGGCGACCCCGGTGGTCCACAGCGTCACGCGACTGTCGAGCCCCGCGTCGGGACCACGCCCCAGGTGCACCGGCCCCACTTCGGCAGAGGGTTTCCAGACGGCGACGTCGTACGTCTGGCCCTGCGCCGCTTCCTCCGCGCGCCAGCTGACGCGGTACGCGGCAGACAGGTCCGCGTTCGCCTCCGCGATGCTCACGCCGGGCTTCCGCCTGACGAGGATCTCGAGCCAGCTCCAATTGTAGCTGGTGAGGTACTGCGTCCCGCGGAAGGCATGGGCGAAGGCGCTCATGGGCACGAAGGCCACGGGGGCGCCTGCGTCGTTGATCCCGGCAAACCCCGGGGGAGCGACGCCGATGATGGTGGCCGTGAGACGGTCGACTTGCACCGTGCGCCCGAGCACGTCGCTGCGACCGCCATAGGCCGACTGCCAATACGCATGACTCAGGACCACCACGGGGGTGCCCGTCGGCGGTTCATCTTCTGCGGCGGTGAACCAGCGACCAAGCGCCGGCGGTGCATCGAAGAAGCCAAGATAGCCGGCACTCACGACAGCGAGGCGCTCTTCGCGCACCTGCTCCCCGGTGCCGAACGCCACCTCGCGCACCTGGAACGCGCCGACGAGGTCGACGCTGGTGGCCGAGCGTTCGAAGTCGCGGAAACGCGCAAACTGCATGCTGCGCTCCAGGCGCGGCTCGCCATCCTGGATGTAGCGCATGTGCACGCGATGCACGCGATCGGCGTCCACAAGGCCCTCCGGCACGCGGAACATCAGGCGGTCGACGATGCCGAACATCGCCGCGTTGGCACCCAGCCCCAACGCCAGCGTGCCGGCGACACCGATCGTGAACGCGGGACGCGCCCGCAGCACGCGCAGCGCGTACCGCAGGTCCGCCCATCCCTGCTCGAGCCACGTCACCCCGCGCACCTCGCGCGTGTCCTGTGCAATGCGCTGGTGGCCGCCAAAGCGCACGTGCGCCCTGCGACGGGCCTCGTGAGGCGGCATCCCCTGCGCCACGAGCTTCTCTGTCTCGCGCTCGACGTGAAAGCGCAGCTCGCGGTCGAGCTCCTCCTCCATGCGTCCCCGGTGCACGAGGGCGCGCCAGCGATACCGCAGTTCACTCAGCAGGCGATCGATCATGGGGAGAGTCTCCTCAGCTCATGCGCAGGACGAGCTGCACGACGTCGGTGAGCCGGGCCCACGACGCGGCCTCCGAGGCGAGCTGCCGGCGGCCGGCACGCGTGAGCTGGTAATACTTGGCTTTCCGGTTGTTGTCCGAGGCGCCCCATTCGGCGTCGATCCAGCCCTGGCGCTCGAGACGGTGGAGCGCGGGATAGAGGGAGCCCTGCGGCACCTGGAGGAGCGCATCCGTCACCTGGCTCAGTCGCTCGGAGATGGCCCAGCCGTGCAGGGCACCGAGGGAGAGTGTCTTGAGGATCAGGAGGTCGAGCGTGCCCTGCGGGAGGTCGATGCGATCGGTCGGCATGTGGGTCGGCGGTGTGTTCCCCTCGCCCTTCTACACGAGAGGATAGCGCTCCCTTGTAGAAGCGCAAGGGGTCAGCCGGGTCACGGGCGCACCGACAGTCGTCGTCCCTGCTCGCTCGTCGTCAACTGCTTCAACGCAGAGACGCAGAGGACGCAGAGGTTCGCAGAAACACGTCTTTTTCTTGTTGTCTTCTGCGTCCCCTGCGTCCTCAGCGACTCTGCGTTCAGTGGTTCACTGGGTACCAGCCACGCGCCTATACGCTCTTGAGGTACTGGTGGACGGAGAAGATGGCCGCCGATCCTTCGCCCACCGCCGCTGCAATGCGTCGGTTGGCGTTGGCCCGCACGTCGCCCGCCGCGAAGATCCCGGGAACGTTCGTCTCGAACATCATGGGTTCGCGAGCGAGGCCCCACCCCCGAGCGGCCTCCCGCGCGTCGATGCCCGTGAGGATGAACCCCTTGTCGTCGGTGGCCACCAGGGGGCGGAAACACTCCGTGCGCGGGAGTACGCCGATGAAGATGAACAGCGCCACCGCCGGGATCGACGTGGTGACACCGGTTTCGGCGTTGCGCAGGTCCATGCGCTCCAGGTGGCCCTCGCCGTGGACCGCAGTGACCTCGGAGTCGCCGATGACGCTGATGTTCTCCGTCTGCAAGATCCGGTCGATGAGGTACTGCGACATTTGCGGGGACAGGTCAGGCTTTCGTACGATCAGCGTGACGTGCGACGCATACCGCGAGAAGAAGAGCGCGCCCTGCCCCGCCGAGTTGGCGCCGCCGAGCACGTACACATGCTGCCCGCGATACATCGAGGCCTCGGAGAGCGCGGCCCCGTAATACACGCCGGCGCCGAGCAGCGCGGCCACGCCAGGCACCTCGAGCTCCTTCACCGCAGCCATGCCCGACGAGAGCATGAGGGCGTGGCACGCGACCTCGGTGCCGTTCGCCAACTCGACGATCCGATACGGATCTTCACGACGAAGACCGGTCACGGCGTTGCTGATCAACACCTCGGCACCAAAGCGCTTCGCCTGCGTCGCCGCGCGACGGGCGAGGTCCGCGCCGGTGACTCCATTCGGAAACCCCAGGTAGTTCTCGATCATCGAACTCGTGCCCGCCTGTCCGCCGGGCGCATTCTGCTCGATGAGCAGCGTCTTGAGCCCTTCCGACGCCCCGTAGACGGCGCACGCGAGTCCTGCCGGCCCCGCCCCGATGATGACGAGGTCGTAGAACGGCCGGCCCGCCACCGTCTGCATCCCGATACGCGTGGCCAGCTCCGGGTTCGATGGAGCGACCATCGACGTCCCATCGGGAAAGAGCACCACCGGCAGGCGTGGCGCCTCGGTGCCCTCCCCCATGATCAGCGCGCGCATCTCCGGGTCGACGTCGAGGTCGACCCACTGGTATGGCACCTGGTTGCGCGACAGGAAGTCACGCGTGGCGAAACTCCCCGGGGACCATCGCGAGCCCACCACGCGAAGCCCTTCGAAGGGCAGCACGGCGTGCGCCGACCAGTCCGCGAGGAGATCGTCGACCACCGGATAGAGCCGATCTTCCGGAGGATCCCACGGTTTCATGAAGTAGTAGTCCAGTCCCACGTCGTTGATCGCCGCGATGGCCGCCTCGGTGTCGGCGTACGCGGTGAGCAGCGCGCGCTTGGTTTCCGGGTACAGCGTGCGCAGTTCGCCCAACAACGCCGTGCCGGAGAGCCCCGGCATGCGCTGGTCGATCAGGAAGAGCGCGATCGCCGCGCCGCGTCGCTTGAATTCGCGTGCCGTCTCCAGCGCCTGCTCCCCCGAGGTGGCCGACACGACCCGATAGGCTTGTCGATAGCGCTGGCGCAGGTCACGTTCGACGGCACTGAGGACTTCGCGATCATCGTCAACTGCCAGGATCACCGGCTTGGCCACTCGTCAGGCTCCGTCGGGTTGCATGGTGCGGATGGGAAGGATCACGCGGAACTCGGTCCCGGTGGATCCGGTCGTCAGGTCGATCTCCCCGTTGTGCCGGTGCACGACGCGACGCGAGATGTCGAGGCCAAGCCCCGTGCCCTCGCCCACGCGCTTGGTCGTGAAGAACGGGTCGAAGATGCGCCCGACCACGTCCGCGGGTACGCCGGGTCCATCATCGATCACGCGCACGACGACGTTGTCGCGTTCCACGCTCGCCGTCACCTTCACATGTCCGTTGGGCGTAGCGTCGATCGCGTTGTCGAGCAGGTTGGCCCACACCTGGTTGAGTTCACCGCCGTATCCGTCGACATCGGGCAGGTCGGGCGGGACCTCCAGGACCACCTGCACGGACTTCGATCTCGCCTTCCCGCCCATCACGGTGATCGTGTCGGCGAGGCCGCGACCGATCGGGATCGGCTGCAAGGCCGCCTGCTGGTCCATGTACGTGAATCCCTTCACCGCCGCCACGAGCGCGTGAATGCGCGATGCCGCCGTGCTGATCTCGGTGGCAAGGCGCCGGACCACCTGACCCGACGCCATGTGCGCGAGCACAGGCCCCACCTTCTCGACGCCCACCGTGCCCCCGATGGCGTCGAGATCCTGCGGACCCAGCGACGTCGCGACGAGGGGCTCCACGTCGACCCCTTCGACCCCATGCGCATCGAGCCAGTCGGCGAGCGCATCCTCGTTGTCCGCCGCTTCGATGGGAGAGAGCGTCACCCCCGCCGCGCTGCGTTCGTCGCGCAACGCATCGATCGAATAGACCTGCGTGTCGGCAAGGTTGAGCTGGAAGTAGCGTCGCGTGGCCTCGTCGAGCCGCTCGAGCTCCTGCACGAGGGCCTTGGCACTGCGAGCGACGGCGGAGGCCGGGTTGTTCAGCTCGTGCGCGAGGCCCGCGGCGAGGCGACCGAGCGACGCCATCTTCTCGTCGAGCAACTCGCTGGACTTGAAGACGCGCGTGCGATCGATCATCACGTGCACCATCCTCGCCGTGAGATCGTAGCACTCCCTGATGAGTCGCGGGAGCTTCTCCCGGTCGAGCATGAGGATCTCGGTGTGCTGCTCGGCGACGACGTTGGCGGGGGGCGTCTTGAGGCGAGAGTAAGGCAGCAATCCCGTGACGTCACCACCTTTCCACTCCATTACGATGCGCGACCCCATGCCGCGGTCGACGCGAATGGAGAGATGGCCCTCGAACACGACGTAGGTCCCGGCGACGGGCGTGCCGCTCACAGTCAGGACATCGCCGGGTTCCAGGACGCGCAGGTGACTCTCGGCGGCCAGCCACTCCAGCTGGTCGCGTGGGACCTCACCGAGCGCGCGATGTGCCAGGAGGCGTTCGATGATGGTGGGTCCGGACATGGGCCATCCTGACGGCGGGGGGAGATCGCCGGAATTGACGGCATCGCCCCCATGGCAGCAAGGACCGGGAATCGGGGTCTGACCCCAATTCCATCCTAACGCGTTGCGCGCTCTGCCTGTCGCGCCATGACGATCGCCCATGCGCAATACACGACGATCAGGAGGCGGTTCGTCCACCCGATGAGGGGCACCACCCCAGCGGGCAGCGAGGTGAGCGGCTTCGCGTCGGCAGACATCTCGATGCCGGCGGCCTTCAACTGGGTCATGAACATCCCGAACGCGGCGCCCATGAGCACGACGCTGATCCACGTCATGTTCGACAACAATCGGATACGCGTGCGCGCCGGCGACCACGACGGAAGACGCGAGAGGCTGATCCCGAGCAGCATGGCCGCCACCGGGAGCCCGAGGATGCCGAGGAACGCCGCCGCCCCGTGCAACGGGTGCGTGATGTCGAAGAGCGCGGCCATCGCCTCACCCACGCCGGCGATGATGAGCACGACGAGTCCGGCCTTTGCGACCCCGGAGCCGGCGAACGGTCGCAAGGCGGCCGCAAGCGCCCACGTGCTCACGGCCCAGCTTACGAACATCAGCGACAGCACCCACGACCACGCGCCCGTGGCATACTCACTCACCATGCGCCAGGACGGAGCGAACTCGGGGCTGAGCGGGTGGAGCGCGGCGAGCAGGGCGAGGACCCCCATGGCGGCGATGATGGCGAATCGTGCAGCGTTCGCATGGGTGAATGACGTACGGGCAGTGATTGACATGGAAGGCTCCGGAAGTCGAGCGGGGGCTCGCTGGAGCATTGATTGTAGTTTACTATATCCAATATGGCAAGGTCATCGAAACGCCGCTACGACTCGTCCCTGCGCGCCGAGGGCGCCGACGCCACGCGCCGGGCCGTGCTGGAGGGTGCGCGAAC
>JACMLI010000674.1 GCA_014379705.1 Gemmatimonadaceae bacterium | reverse complement strand
GCGGAGAAGCGGCACGCTGCCGTTGCGCCGTCCCCGCGCCTGCGATCGATCGGCGCGATGGGTGAGGAGCCGTCCGTCGAGGCAATCATCCAGTCGCCCCCTTCGCGCAGCCCCGTCACGCTGGGCGCCCAGGGCGGACTGCTTGTGGGCTCGATGTCGGATGGCGTCCAGGAGGTGTGGCTGCACCCGCTGTGCGTCGTGGGCGGCGGCATCACGGTGGCCGGACCATCGAGCCTCACGGCGACCTCGGCAACGGCGTCGTCGGTCCACCTGGCGCGCACCCTGCGCGACTCGTCAGGCGGTCAGTGGCGCGAGGTGGCGTTCCTGCATGGGACGGCGCCCGAATTCGTGTACGTGCTTTCCCCCGTCGACGCCGTGACCCCTCGACCCCCCGACCGCGCGACCATAGGCGTCGAGTTCCGCATGCCGTTGCGGCGGCAATGGCCATTCCCCGCGAGTGCCCTGGTTCCGCTCCGCGCCGAGCTGCGGCGTGAGGAGGCGCGAGCCTCGGTACTGGTCACCGGGCGCGATGGCGCGCATGTGGCGGCGTGTTTCATCGATGGCGCCATCGACGTGAGCGTCATCGACGATGAATCCGCGCCGATGGTGCGAGCGATCGCGGCGCCCGGTGCTACGCTCCGTCTCGTCGTGCGCGCGTCCTCGTCAGGCACCCGCGAGATCGCGCCCGCGACTTCCGACGTCTGGGGTGCACTGCAGGAACGCATCGATGCCCTGCATGGCCTTCGCGAGAGGGCGACGCGTCTTTCGTCGGGGGACGCCGCCCTTGATGACGCGTGGGCGGGGGCCTGCGCGCGCCTCGCGAACTTCATGGTCGTCGCGCCCTCGGGGGGACGCGGACTCGTGGCGGGGTATGCCGGCAGCCGTTCCGGGTGGAATGTCTCTCGCCCCGGCTATGCGTGGTTCTTCGGACGCGACGCGTGCTGGACGATCGACGCGCTCCTGGCCGTTGGGCTCTTCGCCGAAGCGCGCGATGCGATCACGCTCCTCGCGCAGACCATGGACGTCACCGGCAAGGTGTTCCACGAACTCACCATCAGCGGCGTGGCGCACTACGATGCGGCGGACTCCACGCCCCTCTTCCTGCGCGCCGTTGGTGCGTATGCCGAATGGACGGGTGATGTCGACGCCCTGACCGCGTGGTGGCCCCACGTCCTTCGCGCGTTCGCCTTTGTGGAAGCGTGCGACCGAGACGGCGATGGGCTCCCGGAGAACACCGGCGTCGGACATGGCTGGATCGAGATGGGCCCCCTGGGTGGGGGCGCGGTCACGAGCTACGTGGCCGCGATCTGGATCGATGCCCTGCGTCGCCTCGTGCCCGTCGCCGCTCACCTCGGGGATGACGGAACCGCCGCGCGCATGCGCGCCGTTCTTGCGCGCGCCGAACACGCCGTCGAATCGCTTCGTGGCCCCGATGGTGTGCTGGCGCTGCACCGCGACGCCCACGGCCGGCTCTCTTCAGACCGCACGGCGATGGCCACGGTTCCCATCGCGCTGGGCGTGGGTGCATCCTCCAGCGACCACGAACTCCTTCGCGACCTCGCGTCACCGCGCTTCTCGGCCCCATGGGGGCTTCGCATGTTGCCTGTCGATGATCCTCGGTATGACCCTGTCGCCTATCACGCGGGTTCGGCGTGGCCGCTCTTCACGGGTTGGGCGGCACTCGCCGACTGTGCCACGGGTGCTGTCGATCGGGGGCTCGCTCGCGTGCAGTCGCTCGGCAGCTACGCGCAGGCCGAAGGCACGGGAGGGTTTGCCGAGGTGCTGAACGGTGACACGGGTGCGCGCGCCGGGGTGTGTCCC
This sequence comes from Gemmatimonadaceae bacterium, assembly GCA_014379705.1. GTDB lineage: Bacteria > Gemmatimonadota > Gemmatimonadetes > Gemmatimonadales > Gemmatimonadaceae > RBC101. The sequence goes on along the minus strand of JACMLI010000674.1, from coordinate 2,268 downwards.
GATCAAGCGTGGTCGGCAGCGATGATCCTGACGCCCATCGTGCGCGGAGTGGCGGGCCTGGTGCCTGACGCGTTGAACGGTCGCTGTACGATCCGCGCTCGCGTTCCTTCGGCGGCGGGCACATTGCGGCTCCATGGCGTGCGGGTCGGCGAGACGCGATTCGACCTGCACTGGGCGCGTGCCGATGGCGAGTGTTCGCTCATCGCCACGCATCGCGAAGGCCCCTCCATCGAGCTGGACGTACCGGTCGACGCGTCCGCTCGGGAAACGACGCGAGGCTCCGGCCGCCCGCTTGCGACCTCCGGGGGCATGCTTCGCCGGAGCGACGGGAAGCAATGGTGCAGCCGGGAAACCCCGATTTCGTGGACCGTGCCTGACGAGGGACCGCGCTGATGGCCGGCGTCTCGCTGCAGCAACTCGTGAAGCGTTTTCCCGACGGCAGCACGGCAGTCTCGGGGCTCTCCCTCGACGTGAAGGACGGGGAGTTTGTCGTGCTCGTCGGCCCCTCGGGGTGCGGCAAGACCACGGCACTGCGCATGATTGCCGGGCTCGAGACTCCTTCGTCGGGGCGCGTGATCATCGGGGATGACGACGTGACCGACCTCCCGCCGGGCCGCCGCGACGTGGCGATGGTCTTCCAGAACTACGCCCTCTACCCGCATTTCAGCGTCCGCGAGAACATTGCCTTTCCGTTGCGGATGCGTCGCACGCCGGCGGCGGAGACCGCGCGCCTGGTGGCCGAGGTCGCCGAGTCGTTAGGCATCGACGCGCACCTCGACAAGCGGCCCGGAGAACTCTCCGGCGGGCAGCGCCAGCGCGTCGCCCTGGCGCGCGCGCTCGTCAGGCAGCCGGCCGTCTTCCTCTTCGACGAACCCCTCTCCAACCTCGACGCCCAGGTCCGGGCCACGACCCGCGCCGAGCTCGTACGCCTCCATCGCCGGCTCGGCACGACGATGATCTACGTCACCCACGACCAGGTCGAGGCGCTCTCCATGGCCCAGCGCGTCGCGGTGATGCACCAGGGGCGACTCGAGCAGTGCGCGGCCCCCCTCGAGATCTATCGCACGCCGTCGACACTGTTTACCGCGCGCTTCGTGGGGTCGCCATCGATCAACTGCCTCACGGGCCACGTGGCGGTGCACGGCAACCGACAGCAGTTCGTTGGTCCCGTGACGATGGACGTGGTGTCGCCAGCACTCGCCGATGCCACGCTCGCCTTCCGCCCCGAGCACGTGCACCTCTCGGTCGAACCCACGCCCCTCCAGGGCATGGTCACCCTCGTCGAGCCGTTAGGCGCCGAGACCATCGTGCACGTGCGGCTCACGAGCGGCGCCGACGTCACCGTACGACTCGGCGGTGGGGCTGTGGTGGAGGTGGGCAGCACCGTCCACCTCACGATCGACAGCGCCCACGCGCTCGTGTTCGATGGCACCGGTCGCCTGGCAGGGAAGGGGCGCGCCTGATGCCCGGGCGCCTTGTCGCGGTGGTGCGTCGACTCGTGGAAGCGCTCCTCCTCGCCGGCGTGGTGGCGTGCGGCGGCGACGCGCCGGTGATCGTCCTCCGCATGACGTCATGGCAGACGCCCGCCGAGAATGCGCTGGACCTGCCTGCGATCCGCGCCTTCGAGGCCGCGCATCCCAATGTGCGCGTCGAAAACGAACCGGTGAGCAACCAGGCCGAATACCGCGAGAAGGTCATCACGTCGATCGTCTCGAACGCGCCGCCGGACGTGTTCCTGATGGACAACATCGACGTCCCCGCGTTCGCCGAGGCGCAGGTGGTGCTCGACCTCAAGCCGTTCGCCTCGCGCGTCGGGCTCGACCTCGCGTCGTTCTACCCGAATGTGCTCGACATCTTCACGCGTGACGGACGCGTCCAGGCCTTTCCGAAGGGATTCTCGCCGCTCGTCTACTACTACAATCGCGCCTTGTTCGATGCACAGGGACTCTCGTACCCACAAGACGGGTGGACGTGGGGCGAGTTCGTCGCGACCGCGAAGGCGCTGACGCGCGACCTCGATGGCGATGGCAGCATCGACCAGTGGGGCACGGCCCTCATCCGGCCCTTCTACGCCTGGCAGGCGATGATCTGGTCGGGGGGCGGCGACATCCTGCAGCCCGATGGCAAGTCGGCGAGCGGTGCGCTCGATGGCCCGGCATCGATCGCCGCGCTGGAGTTTCTGACGGGGCTCGTCGTGACGCACGGCGTCGCGCCACGGCCTAACGCATTCCGCGCCGTAACCGGCAACGAGACGCGCCTGTTCTACAG
>JACMLI010000673.1 GCA_014379705.1 Gemmatimonadaceae bacterium | reverse complement strand
GCGCCTGGTTCTTCCTCGACGTGAGCAAGAATGGCTCACGCCGGTGGTGTAGCATGGCCACCTGTGGCGCCACGGCCAAGGCACACCGCTACTACTGGAAGGACCGCGAACCGAACGCTTGAAGCGCGTCAGCCCGCGCGTCGACCAACGAAGACGTGCCGCTTCCACGCATCGACGGTCGACTGCGCGGGGATGCCGGCATCGGCCATCCACTCGAGCCAGGACTGCTCCGGAAACGCGGCGTTGATGTGGCGATCGAGGTCGACGCGCGCTTCACCATTCGCCTCACGACGCACGATCGCGTAGAACACCTCGAACGTCACGGCGTCGCCCACGCGCGGCAGGCTCCATTCCAGGTAGCGCACCGACCGGCCGTCGGCACCATCCTCCCCACCGCTCGTTGTCTCGGCTTCGCACGTCTCGAGCACGCAATCAGGGGCAATGAGCACCTGGCCACCGGCGCGACAGTGCACCGCCGCTGTGGCGAGCGCCGCCCGCACGTCCCCCTCCGTCGTGCAGTACATGATCGCGTCGTGGATCAGCACGGCGTCGAAGAGCCGGCCGAGCCGCAACGCACGCATGTCGCCTTCCACGTGCTCCAGCTCCGGGTTGATCGTGCGGCTGGCCTCGAGCATGGCGCGCGACCGATCGCTCAGCGTGAGGGCAAAGTGCGTCTTGATGTGCGACGCGAGGTTGCCGCCCCCGGACCCGAGTTCGAGCATGGTCGGGCGCGCGCCTGGTGCGATCGGGTCGAGCAGGCGCACGAACGACTCCGCCTCCTCGGCGTAGTCCGCCGGTGCGGAGAACAGGTGCCACCATGATGCGAGCTCCGAGTAGAGCCGTGGTTCCTCGGTCATTGTCGGCCTCCCCACGGGAATGGTGTCCACGTGCGCCTCGACAAACCAGCCCGGGCGAGCGACTTGCCATGTGCCCTGTCCGGGCCTAGCTACCTCCGGATGACCTGATCGAGCCCCCTTTCGATACATGCCGCACTTTCCACCGATTGTCTTTGCGATCGCGTTCGCCGCGCTCATCGTCGCCCTGACGGCGTTGGGGCGTCAGCTCCCTATTCCAACCCCCATCTTGCAGGTCGCGGCCGGCCTGGCGCTGGGACTCATCCCGGGCATGCAGGTGCCGGAGCTCGAGCCGGACGTCGTCTTCTTCGTCTTCCTCCCGCCGATCCTCTGGGCTGCCGCGTACTTCACGTCGCTGCGGGAGTTCAAGGCGAACCTGCGGCCAATCGGGCTGCTCGCGGTGGGACTCGTGCTCGCCACCACGGCGGCCGTTGCGGTCACGGCGCACGCCCTGCTTCCCGGCATCCCGTGGGCAGTGGCCGTGGCCCTTGGTGCAATCATCTCGCCTCCCGATGCCGTCGCCGCCACCGCGATCGTGTCACGCCTCCCCGTGCCCCGACGCGTGATCGTGATCCTCGAGGGCGAGAGCCTCGTGAATGACGCGTCGGCGCTCGTGCTCTATCGCACCGCAGTCGCCGCCGCCGTGACCGGAGTATTCAGCTGGGGCGAGTCCATCGTGCGGTTCTTCATCGACGCGGGAGTGGGCGCCGCCATCGGCCTCCTCGTCGGCTGGCTGATCATCCGCGCAGCGAGGCTCACGAAGGACCCGCTCGCCGAGACGCTCCTCACGCTCGCGGGGCCGTACGTGGCGTGGCTCGCCGCGGAGACCGTGCATGTCTCCGCCGTCCTCGCCTGTGTCGCCGGAGGCCTCTACCTCGGCCAGAACCTGTCGACGGCGGTCTCCCCGGTCTCGCGCGTGCAGACGCGGGCGGTGTGGGACCTCTTCATCTTCCTCCTCAACGCGCTGATCTTCGTGGTGCTCGGCCTCGAGTTCGGGGCGCTCCTCGGCACGGTCTCGCCGGGCACGTTAGGCACGGCGGCCAGGGTCAGTCTCGTCGTCTGCCTCGTGGCGATCGTGGTACGGCTCATCTGGGTGCCAGTCGCGACCTACCTCCCCCGCGCCGTGAGCGCCGAGACGCGGCGTCGCGATCCGCTGCCCGCGTGGAAGCCAGTCTTCCTCGTGGCGTGGACGAGCATGCGCGGCATCGTCTCCCTGGCCAGCGCCCTCGCCCTGCCGAGACTCCTCGCCGACGGCACGCCGCTGCCCTACCGATCGGAACTGCTGCTCGTGACGATGGGCGTCATCCTTGTCACGCTGCTGCTCCAGGGACTCACGCTCGGACCGATCATCCGGTCGTTCAAGTTCATCCCGGACGACCGACACCACGAAGAGGAGCGCCTGGCGCGTCGCGAGGCCCTTCGTCGCGGCGCGGAAGCGCTCGAGGACATCTCACGCGAGCCGTGGGTGGACCAGCGCGACGTGGAGTGGCTGCGCAACGAACTGCGCGATCGCCTGCGACTGCACGAGCACCACGGCGGTGGCACGAAGAGCCGACGCAAGCTGCGCATTGCCGTGATGAACGCCGAGCGACGCATGTTGATCCGCCTGCGCAACGAAGGCGCCATTTCCGACGAGGTGCTGCGCGAGCTCGAACAGGAACTCGACCTCGACGCCATGCGGGTCGGCGCCGGCAACGCGTCCTGACTTACCCCTTCCCCTTCGGCTCCTTCACGACCCCCGGCAGCAACTCGAGGGGTGCCGGGACGCTCGTGCTCCCCTCGGGGAGTCGATCGGTGCGGTCGAGGCGTTCCACGTCGATCGCCATCACGTTGTCTGGCGTTTCGACGAATATATCCGAGAACTTCACGTCCCATCGCACCTCGTCCCACATGTACGAGCTGCGCGCGGTGACACGCGTGGAGAAGGTCTCCTCGTGCGCGTTCACCAGGACGAGCAACTCGGCCTCGGCGGCGTGGAGCATTTCAGGCGTATAGCCGTGCAACGGGCTCGTGGCGGTGATCGGGTGCACGACGGTCCAGTGCAGGGTGAAAAACTCCACCGTCGATCGCTCGAGGTCGAGCTGGTGGAATCGCCGCTCGCGCTTGCCCTTCACGTCCTCGAAGAGCGCGATGTTCACGCGCACCTGGACGTCGCTCAGCTCACCCGGCTGCAGGTTGACCACGCGGAACATGAGCCCGCGACCGCCGCGATAGGGTGCCACGACCGCGGATTCGCTGAAGCGGAGGCGCATGCGCGGCCGCGTCAGGCGAGCGATGAGGAGCCCGGCGATACCGCCTAACGTGAGCGGGCCGGCGAGGGACTCGAACACGACGAGCCAGTGCGCCGTGGACCCGTAGGCGTACATGGGGCCCGTGCCGGTGGTCGTGAACGTGCCGACGCTGAAGGCGAAGGCCCGCAGGAACGCGTCGCTGATGCCGACGACGTCCTGACCCCGGATCGCCCCGGCGCCGAGCCCGGTGTATGCCAGCGCGAAGACCCCGTTGAGCAAGAGCAGGGCCCCGATCGAGTAGCCGAGGAAGGGCAGCCAGGAGGCGTTGAGGGCCTGCTGGTAGAATCGCTCGGCGCGCTGGGGACCCAGGCCGTACTTGCGGGAGTTCGGGGTGCCGTCGCGGCGGAGGAAGCGGCCTCGGGCCTTCTGGGCCACGACGCGTCCGAACCCGAGGTCCTCCTTGTCGGCGGCCGTGGGGGCAAGGGCAGCGGTTTCCAGCTCGGGCTGTGTTGCGGTCACACGATCGGCGTTTGAAGGGGCCTCGCAGGGGCGCGAGCGCCCCGTTCCGAGGGGAAACTGCGATGGGCCACGGAGGCAGGCAACCGCTCGAACGGGGGAGGCCGCGCCTGCAGGTAGCAGTCGGGCAACGCGCCGGCAGTTTCCTTCAACCTTTCCGCGGGCGGGGTGGGTAGGCTTGAGCGAAGGCCGACCCTGCCCTCCCGCCCCGATACCCCCTGCCATGTCCCGTGCCGAACGTCGCTGGTCGTTAGGCGCCCTGCTCCTTCTTCCTGGTAGTGTCCGCGCCCAGGCGGCCCACCCGGCCCCCAGCAAGCTCGAGATCGGGGAGGGCATCTACCTGTTCCAGACGGCCCCCTACGGCGACGCCGGCCTCGACGGCAATTCCGTCGTCATCGTCACCGAAGAAGGGGTGCTCGTCTTCGATTCCAACGGGACGCCTGCCGCCGCGGAGGCCGTGCTGGCGGAGATCCGCAAGATCACGCCCGCGCCGATCAAGTACCTCGTGAACTCGCACTGGCACTGGGATCACTGGTACGGCGCCGAGGTGTACAAGAAGGCGTTCCCCGAGCTGCAGGTGATTACGCACGAGCGCACGCGCCAGCTGATGGCCGGCCCCGCGGTCGCCTTCAACCAACCCGGGCTCGATGAACAGCTGCCTGGACACATCGCGCAATTGGAGTCCCAGCTCCTGAGGGCGAAGGTCTCGGCGACGCCGGTGCCCGGGGTCGCGGGACTCGAGGCGCACCTCGCCCGGGACCGGTGGTTCCTGCAGCAGAAGCGCGGCGTGAAGCACACCCTCGCCACGATCACCTTCTCCGACTCGCTCACCATTCACCTCGGCCCCCGCACGATCCAGGTGCTGCACCACGATCGCGCGATCACGCCGGGGGACACGTACCTCTACCTGCCGAAGGAGAAGGTCCTCGTGATGGGGGACCTGCTGATCAATCCCATCACCTTCGCGTTGTTCTGCTATCCCACGGGATGGATCAAAACCCTCAAGGCGCTCGCCAGGCTCGACGCGGTGGTGCTGGTGCCCGGTCATGGCGGGCCGCTGGCGGACAAGGCGCTGCTCCACGCCACGATCGCATTGCTCGAACGCGAGCAGCAACTCGCGCGCGAAGCGAAGGGTCGCGGGGAGAACGTGGACCAGGCGAAGGCAACGATCCTTGCCGATGCGCGGGTGCTGGCGCTACGAACGACGATCACCGGCAGCGATGCGCGTCGCAACGACGCCTTTGCCCTCTACCTGGTCGACTGGTTCGTCACGCGTGTGTACCAGGAGCTCGACGGAACGCTGGACGATTCAATCCCGCGCACACCGTAGGCGGCACTCTCGCCGCCCATCGTCCGCCCCACCCACCGTTCGACCTTCTCGCGCAACATCGGCAGGGTCACCTCGCCGTCCTCGAGCACCGCGCGGTGGAACTCGCGGATGTCGAAGCGGGCGCCGAGTCGTTGCTTTGCGTCTGCGCGGAGCCGCATGATCTCCTGGTAGCCCACCGCATACGTCACGATCTGCCCTGACGTGGCGAGATGCCGGGCGGCGTAGTTCTCGGCCTCCCAGCGCGGGCGTCCGCTGACGGTGACCATGGTGTCGATGGCCTGCTCGCGCGACCATCGCCCGGTGTTGATCGCGGGATCGATGAGCATGCCGATGGCGGCATCGGAGAGGTGGGCAAGGTACCAGGCCCGTTCGAGGTCAGAGGGGTAGAGTCCCATCTCGTCGGCGAGGCGTTCGCTGTAGAGCCCCCAGCCTTCGGTAAAGCCGGCCATCAGGAAGAAGCCGAGGACGGGATGCCGTGCCCGCGCGCCGATGCTGATCTGGTGGTGATGCCCGGGGTAGCCTTCGTGAACGGCGGCGACCCACGCGCCCATCGCCGGGCGTTGCTCCGGCCGATAGAGGTTGAGCACGAGCGCAGCGGGGTTTCCGCCTGCTGCGCGCTGGTAGCGCGCCGGCGCGCCGGCCGTGGCCTCGCGATCGGCGGGCTCGGGAACGATGACGAGCGTATCGGGCGCGACGTCGAGGAACCACTCCTGCATGCGTGCGCGCCCGGCGGTGAGGGCGGCGTTGGTGAGGCGCGTGAGGTCTTCGCGCGACCCGGCCATGAAGCGCGCCTCACTGCGGAAGCGGCGACGCGCCTCGTCGACATCGGACGTCCCCAGGACGCGCTGGACGACGGGGGCGAGTTCGGCGTCGAGGGAGCGACGGATCGCGGCGGCATTGCTCGTGACCTCCTCCGCGGTGAGCGGCAGGGTCGTCCACGCGCGCACCTGGGCGCGGTAGCACGCCTCGCGCTCCTCGGGGCCGACGCGACAGACACGCAACCCGCGGTTTGCCTCCATGGCTTCGCGGAGGACGCCCCACGTCACCCACTCCGGCCGCCCGACCAGGGCCGTCCCATCGATCGCCTGCAGCCGCGTGTCCCAGGCGTCGACGTTGGCGTCCCACGCGGCGCGTTGTGTCGGTGTGGCGTTGCTCGCGAATCGCCCGGCGCGCCCGTCGGCGGTGTTGAGCACCCGGAGCATGTCATCCGCGACTGCGGTGACCTGCTGGGCCAGCGTGTCCGCCCTGGCCGAAGGCAGCGGGCCCGATGTGGCGGGCCGCGCCACCGTCGAGAGGAGCGACGCGACGAAGGCGATCGGAAGGGTGAGGCGCATGACGGCGTGGGTGGTCTCGTGAAGTCTGTCACGGCGGTCCCTGCCGACGAGGAGACCAGTTCGCCCGGAAGCGGCGGGCCAGATCACCGGCGTCGACCGACCAGTTCCGTCCATCGTCGCGGGCCAGTCGGGAGCACGCTTGCGCGGCCGCGTGGACATCCGGGAGGTTCGCGCATCCGCCGCCGCACCGCACCCCGCGATGTCGCGCGGACTAACTGGAGAGAGCAACACGATGCGCACCCTGTCGTTCGTGGCCGGCCTTCTCGCGACCAGCGCGTGTGGATCCTCGGAATCCCTCACCGAGACGCCGCCCCTGCCGAACAGGCAATCGCCGCCAGCGCGTTCGGCGCATGCCATGGTCCATGACGAGGCGCGAGGCGTCACCCTGCTCTTCGGCGGCTCCGGAACCACCACGTTCGGCGACACGTGGACGTGGAACGGACCGGCGTGGACGCGTGTCGCCACCACGGGTCCGTCACCACGCAACATCCCGACACTCGCGTACGACGCCCGCCGGCAGCGCGTGGTGCTCTTCGGCGGACAGTCGGGGCAGACCCTGTTCACCGATACGTGGGAATGGGACGGCACAACCTGGACGCAGCGCGCCACCACTGGCCCTGAGCCGCGCATCCACCAGGTCGGTGCGTACGATCGTCGCCGCGAGCGCGTCGTGGTGTTCGGGGGCGCCGCGGCGAACGACGCGACGCTGTTCGACACGTGGGAGTGGGACGGCACCGCGTGGGTGCGGGCGGCAATCGCGGGCCCCGATCGCTTCACGAACGGCATGGTCTTCGACCGGGCGCGCAACGAGCTCCTCCTGCACGTCCTCGAACGAACCCGGCAGGCGAACGGCACGTACCGGAGCGAGCTGTACGCGTGGAGCGGGACCGCATGGGCCCTCTCCGGTGGGGCGGCGAGTGGCCCCGCGTTCTCGCCCACGCAGGGGGTTGTGTCGTTAGGCGCGGCGGGAGGGATCCTGTTGTTCGACGGCGGGACGCTCCAGGGCACGGCGTCCACGTGGCGCTGGTCCTCGAGCGCGTGGGCGCAGGTGCCGGGCGCGACGCCAGGCCTTCGCAGCGGACACGCCATGGCCTTCGACCTTGCACGCCAGCGCGCTGTGCTCTTCGGCGGCTTTGCCAACCAGGTCGACTTTGCGGACACGTGGGAGTGGAACGGAACGTCGTGGGCCGAAGTGAACCGCCCATGACTTCGTCGCATGGCGTCGTGGCCCTTGGCGTGGACCTCCTGCGACCGACAATACGACTCGTCAGGCAAGGCGCCCTGCTCGCCCTTGCGGCAACGGCCTGCGCCAGGGAGCCCGACCGCATGCGGGCCATGTTCCGCGGCAATGCCGCGCACGCGGGTGTCGCCGCGGTGCGACTCGACG
>JACMLI010000672.1 GCA_014379705.1 Gemmatimonadaceae bacterium | reverse complement strand
GCCGCCGAGCGCCTGTCGCGCGAGGGATACGTGCAGACGGACGCCGGGGGTGACCTCACCTTCAACGCGCCCGATGCCGACGTGCTCACCTCGACCGCGTTTGTTCGCGACCACTGCTTCTCCGTGAGCCGGCCGTCGCGCGAGCGACCGGGGCTCGTGGGACTCGCCTTCCAGCCGGTGGGGTCGCGGCGACTGTCCGGGATCCAGGGCGCCCTCTGGCTCGACTCGACTAACTATGCCCTGCGCCTGGTCGAGTTCGGCTATACGAAGCTGCCCTCGCACATCCAGCCGGAACACGCGCGCGGGGAAGTCCAGTTCGGGCATCTGCAGAACGGGGCGTGGTACGTCTCGAAGTGGTTCATCCGGATGCCGGAGTACAAGGCAGGACAGCCGAACAGGGGCCTCATCATCAGCGCGTCACCCACGCTCACGATCTTCCGGGAGGAAGGAGGGGACGTCACGATCGATGGGATCGGCTCGGAGGTGCGCACCGCACGACTCACCGGAATCGCGACAGACAGCACCGGTCGCCCCCTGCGCGACGCCGTGGTGCGACTCGCCGGGACTGAACGCAGTGCGCGCACGGGCAGCGATGGCCACTTCCGGATCGATTCACTTCCTGCCGGCGCCTACACGCTCTGGCTCGAGCATCGCGACTACGCGTCGCTCGGCCTGCGCGCCGCCGAGCAGGAGCTCGAAGTGGTAGAGGGTCGCACGGCCCTCACCGCAGTCAAGGCGTTGAACAGTGAGCAGGTGCGGCGCCGGCTGTGCAGCGTGGGTGCCTTCGCGGGGGACGTCGCCGCCGTGCAGGTGAGCGTGAAGCGCGCCGATTCCTCGCCCGTCCGCGACGTTGAGGTGCGCGCCCGGTGGAACGTGTTCGAGCGCCCCACAGGGGGAACGGGGCCCGCGGCCATCCGCCCGATCACCGAAAAGATGCTCACGGACTCGATAGGAACCGTCATGTTCTGCGCGATCCCCGCGCGCCAGCAAGTGCGCTTCGAATTCACGCCGTCCGGACAGAACCAGGTCATCTACCAGGTGTACACTGCGCCACACCACAGCATCTCCTCCCTGATCCTGCGACCCTGATGGCATGGGTGTGATCCGCCTGCTCCTCCCGGTGCTGATCCTCGCGCCCGCCCTGCCCGCGCAGGTGGTGCGAGGGCGCGTGACCGAGGGAGTGTCCGGCCAGGCGCTCAGCGGCGTGGTCATTGAGCTGCGATCGGGGGACGCCAACGGACCGCGCGTCGGAACGTCGCTCAGCTCTAGCAGTGGTGAATACGCGGTGAGCGCGCCGGCCGCGGGACGCTACGTCGTCCTCGCCAAGCGCATCGGCGTGCGGCGCTTCGCCTCCGAGGCGTTCGACCTTGCCCTCGGCGAGACCGCGGTGCGCAACCTCGCGCTCGATCCCGTGCTCTACACCCTACCGGAGGTCGTGGTCACGGGGCTCACTCACTGCGATGCGCGCGCCCGGGACGGCGCGCGCGTCGCGTCACTGTGGGAGGAGGCCCGGACGGCGCTCCTCGCGACACAGCTGTCCCTTCGCGACCAGTTGTACAAGGCGCACGTGACGCGCTACGTGCGCGAGCTCGAGCCGCGCACACGTCGAATCCTCGGCGAGACGCGAAGCGAGGTGTCGGGAGTCGTCGCACGCCCTTTTCTCGCGGCCGATGCGGAGTCCCTTTCGGTGCATGGATATTGGGTGTCCCGGCCCGATAGCGGCGTCACGTACTACGGACCCGACGCCGACGTGCTCCTCTCCGATGCGTTCCTCCGCGACCATTGCTTCCGCGAGGCGCGCGCCCCGCGCGATCGGCGCGGGATGGTCGGCCTTGGCTTCCAACCCGTCCCGTCACGCACGGTCCCCGACGTCGTCGGGGTGCTGTGGCTCGACGCGCGCTCGTTCGAACTGCGCTTCGTGGAGTTTGCCTACTCACGCAACATGTCGGGCACCGATTCGGTGGACGTGCGGGGTGAGGTGCACTTCGCGCGACTTCCCACTGGGGCGTGGATCATCCGACGGTGGTTCATCCGGCTCCCCATCTCCGCGCGCCCAACGGCCCCGGTCACGACGCTGGTGACACAAGCTCCGTGGGTGCTGGTGCGACCAGTGACGCTGCACCTGAGGGAAGAAGGAGGCGAGGTGGCCGCCGAGGCCTTGCTCAGCGCGACCGCAACGTGGTCGGTGCGCGGCCAGGTACGGGATAGCGCCAACCAGCCTCTGGGGGATGCCCGCGTGCGCCTTGCCGGCACGCGGCTCGTGACAACAACGACGCGTGCCGGGACATTCACGCTCGACTCCGTGCCACCCGGCCGACAGGTCATCGTGGTCGAGGCGGCGGGCTACGACTCGCTCGGCCTGGCCGGAGGTGACGTCGCGATCGACGTCGGACCTGGCATGGCGGCGCTTCCCACCGTGCGATTGCTCGACACGCGCCAGGTCCATGCGCGCCTCTGCGTCGGCCTGGCCCCGCGTCGGGGGCGGGGTTCGATGCGCCTGTTCGTGCGCACCTCGGACGGTGAGCCGATGGTGACGCGCTTGCCCGTCTCAGTCAGCTGGAGGGAAGTCGCGGGGCGCACCCGGGACTCGACGTACCAGATGCATGAGTTGTACACCGACAGCCAGGGGCGCGTGACCGTGTGCGACATCCCGTCGGACCTGGACGTCTCCATCGTCGTCGCGCGCCCTGAAGGCGGATCCGAGCCCGTGGTCACCATGCGCGCTCCCGATCGTGGGACGCGCGCCGTGTGGATCCGCCTCTCGACTCCCTGAGCCTACTTGTTGCCAAACTCCTTCGGCGGCACGGAGCGCAGGTAGAGCCAGAGGGCGCGCACTTCCTCGTCGGTCATGCCCGCAAACGTCTCGATCGGCATGAACGGGTTGATCGTCGAACCATCGCGACGCTTCCCCGTGCGCAGGGCGCGCGCGAAGTCCTCTTCCGTCCAGTTGCCTATGCCCGTCGGCGTGATGTTGGACGCGGGCGGCAGGTCGGGAGGACCGGCCACGCGACCCCCCGAGAGGCCGTATCCATGACATCCATGACACCCCGACACGTCGGCGAGATACTTCCCATACTGCGCGGTGGGCGCCGACGCGACGGCCGCGACCGGGGCGAGGTGCTGTGTCTTCGGCGCCGGCAGGATGTTGAACTTCCCTGCGCCGAGCATCAGGCGACCTAATACTCCGAAGCGAGACCGGGGCACCTCGCGATCGACGGGCGGCAGCTGCCGGATGTACGCGAGCACGGCACCGAGGTCCTCGTCGGTGATGTGCACGAAGACTTCGCTCGGCATGAGGATGAGCGACGTGCTGTCCTTGCCGATCCCGTAGCGGATCGCACGCACGAGGTCCTCATCGCTGCGGGAGGCGCCTACGCCACCACGACCCGTCGTGAGGTTCGCACCGGCGACGACGCCCATCGGGCCGGCGTCCATGTACACTGCCCCACCCAGGTCGGCGCCATGACAAAGCGTGCAGTTCAGCACGGCGCTGGCCAGGTGAGCGCCACGTGCGACCGACGCGCTGTCGCTGTGCACACTGACCGAGGGATATTCGGCGGGGAAACGGCGGGAGAGCGTCTGGCTGCTCCTGATCCAGAGGCCCGCCGCCCCCAGCACGATGACGGTGAGCAGGGCTGCGAGCACGTAGCCCACGAATCGAAGGATGCCTGACATGATCGGGCGGCTCACGCGGAGCGGCGAGAAGGGGCGTACGCCGGATGGAGGACCGTGCCAGTCAGGGTGCGCGACTCTTCCCCGTCGCGCCCCAGCACGGTGGCGACCACTGCGGTCATCGACGCGACGGCCCCGGAACGCAGGCCAGCCGAACGCCAGGCTACGTGCCCATCGGGGCGCACAAGGACGGCGCCGCGCGGGTCGAGGCCCATGTGCGATGTCCAGCGCTCGACGGCGTTGGAGCCAAGCGAGCGCTCGTTCAGCACGACGGTGTCGATATGGGCGGACCATGCCAGGCTGACCTTGGCGGCGGCCTCGATCCACGCGTCGCCCTCGGGACCGGCCAGGAGCACAAAGCCCTGGCCGAAGAGGTCAAGCGACGAGATGCGACGCCCATTGTGCTGGAGCCAGAAGTGCGGCGCGCGACGGCCCGGGGCTGCGACGGTCGCGGGCTCGTCGACGCCACCGCGCATGGCCCCCGGTTCCCCGATCACCGCCGACGACACGTAGCCGAAGCCCATGTCGAGGGCGAGCCCGGAGAGTTGTTGCAGCGCGCCGTTGGAGCGTGCCGCGTTGCGCACGGCGACGGGGCGACGCTCGGATTCGTACGTGTCGAGCAGCGACCGGCCTCCCCACCCCTGCAACACTGCCGCGAGCTTCCACGCCAGGTTGTTCACGTCCTGGATCCCGGTCCCCATCCCCATGCCGTGCAGGGGATCGAGTTCATGCGCGGCGTCCCCGGCAAGGAAGACACGCCCCGCGCGGAAGCGTTCGGCCACCTGTGTGGCGCCCTGCGCCGTGGAGGCCTCGATGACGTCAACGTGCAGGTCGGCCACGCCAACGGCGGTGCGCACCTTGTCGGCGAGGGCCGGCAGGTCACGCACGAGTCGGGGCTCGCGCGCCGGGTCGTACGGCATGCACAGCACCCAGCGTCCGCCGCGGCTCGTCGGGACGAGGAGGCCGTTCACGTCGGGGTGTTCGATTGCATACACCGCGCAGCGACGCCCTCGCGCCAGGTGATCGATGGATGCGCGGAAGGTGACGGCGAGGTAGTCGATCGTGCGCGTGCTCGCGAGCATCGGGATGCCGACATGGCGACGCACGGCGCTCGCGACGCCATCGGCGGCCACGACGTACTGCGCCCGGATGCGCGATTCCCGGCCGCTGATGCCGACCCGCACGACGGCGTCCACGCCCGTGGCGTCCTGGGAGAGCGACACGAGTTGCGTATCGAAGCGAAGCTCGGCGAGCGGTGAGGCGCCGGCCAGGTCGCGCAAGGCGCGCTCGACAAACTCCTGGGAGCAGATGACGGGCTGCGCCGGGCTCACGGCGCGCGCCTGGTCGGCCGTGGGAAAGCCGAGGGCCTCACGATGGCGCTCGACACCGGCGAGGGTCTGTCCGCGCGACACGCTGATGTCCACGTCGAGGACGTAATCCCGGATGCGAGTGTCGATCCCCCAATGCCGGAAGAGCTCCATGGTGCGCGTCGTGAGTCCGGTCGCGAGGGGCGGGACCGATGTGCCGACGTGCCGCTCGACGAGAAGCGATCGCATCCCGAGTCGTGACAGGAGGATCGAGGCGGCGAGGCCGGTGGCGCCACCGCCGACGATGAGCACGGGCACTTCGTGGATTGGTATCTGCATGGGAGGGTCCTGTCCTGTATGCGGGCACGATGCCACGAGGGCACCGGAAGCTGGTTGAGGTCCTGCCGCGCGGGCCGGGAGCGGGAACGGTCCCCGCCCCGGCTCGGCGCGCTTACTTCTTGATCGGCTCGCTGAAGAAGAAGTCGTCGAGCACCACCAGGTCGACGGCGCCGCCGTCGCTGACGTCCTTCGCGGTCGCGCCCAGGGAGCCCTGTCCACTGATGATGCGTACGCGGGCCACGAGAGGCGACACGAACGCCACGCCGACGAGGGAGTGTCCCTTGGCATCGTTGCGGATCGGGGCTGCGACCCTGGCGATCAGGCGACCGGTCGCGTCATAGCTCTCGACGAACGAGGTGTTGGCCACGTCGACGTCGCTGAAGATCACGCCGAAGCCGCGGATCGTGGCCAGCTGCGTGGTGTCACCAGCGACACGGAACGTCAGGTCCATCGCATTGCTCCCCACCGACGCGAACGTCTTGGCGGGGCTGAACTCCTCGAAGGAGGCGTCGTACGCGGGATTGACGTCGCTGAAGTCGTTGTCACTCACCCGGAGTCCGGAGCCGGTGCTCTGCATGATCAGGCCACGGGCGCGGAAGCCGTCGTTCGGGAACGTGTTCGTGTTGAGGTTCGGCGCGTTGACGCCGTCCCAGTTGACCTCGCGGCGACCCGCGGGCTGCTGCCCGGCGGTGCCACCGTTGTTCGGCTCCCCGAGGAGGGCGCGCAGTTCAGCGAGCTTCGCGGTGAGGTCGCCGGAGCCGACCACCGTGGTGGAGGGAGGCAGCGGCGCCTCATTGTCGTTGTCGTTGCCGTAGGCGTCGTCACCGCAGGCGGCGGTGGCAGCGAGGAGGAGGAGGCCGGCGGTGCGGCGAAGGAGCGTGGCAGACATGTGAGCGGATCTCCGTATTCTCGTAAGGCAGTGCCGCCGTGCGGCCCGTGCCCTGGGTTCGTGGAGCGCCGCCGTGCGGCGCACACCGTCGTTGACGGCGTGCAGGGAATAAGCGCATTCACGTGTGGTGCAACGAGCCGCCGTTGTGGAGGGATCGCGGCTTCTTTAGGGAGGTCTCACCAATCAGCCACGCGGCGGGGGCAGGCACCCGCCAGTGGGGAGGGGACCTCAGGCGTCGAGGCCGTGCCGGACGGCGAGCAGGGCGGCCTGCGTGCGGTCACTCACGCCCAGCTTCTCGAAGATCTCGCTCACGTAGCCCTTCACCGTCCCGGCGCTCAGCGAGAGCCGGCCGGCAATCTGCTTGTTGCCAAGCCCGCCGACGATCAACCGCAGCACGTCGCGCTCGCGCGGCGTGAGCGCCTCGAGCGGCGACCGCTCGGCCGGCGTGGCGACCTCCAGCATGAGCTGGCGCTGCGCGAACGGATGCAGCGTGGGAATACCCGACGTTGCATTGCGTATCGCCGCGATCAGTTCGGCCGACAGGATGTCCTTCATGAGGTAGCCCATCACGCCGGCGCGTACGGCGTCGCCGATCCCCTGCGCATCGGACGCGCTCGTCAGGATCAGCACCTTGCTCGGGCTCCCCGCGGCGGCCAGCGCCCGCGCAGCCGCCACGCCGTCGAGCTTCGGCATCATCAGGTCCATCAGGACGACGTCGGGATTGAGCTGCTGCACCAGGCGCACGGCTTCCTCACCATCCCGCGCTTCCCCGATCACCTCGATGCCGTCGGCCTCGGAGAGGATCAAGCGGAGGCCCTCGCGGACCACGTTGTGGTCATCGGCGATGACGACGCGAAGGGTCCCGGTCATGGCGCGGGGGTGCGAAGGGGAATGCGGGCCTGCACGCGTGTCCCGCGCGTCATCCCGCGAATGAGTTCGAGCGAGCCACCGAGCACCTCGGCGCGCTCCTTCATGAAGGCAACGCCCATCCCACCACGCTTCCCCGACGTCTTGATCGACTTCACCACGCCCATGCCGTCGTCGTCCACGAGCAATCGCACTTCCTCACCGACGCATTCGAGCACGATGCGCACGCGCGTGGCCCGCGCATGCTTGGCGACGTTGTTCAACGCTTCCTGCGCAATGCGGTAGATCGCATCGGCCACGTACGGGTCCTCGGGTTCCCGGCCCACCGTGCGGATGCGCACCCCAAGGCCATCCTTCGCGACGCTGCGCGTCAGGAGGCGCAAGGCGACGAACAGGCCGTTGTCGCGCACCTCGGGGATGCGCCGCGACGGCTCGGGGCGCGTGAGAAGGCTCGTCGCGTCTTCCGCCGAGCGCAGCTCAACGAGCAGGGCGCGCATCTCGGCGAGCGCCTGTTGGCTGAGTTCGAGGAGGCGGTGGCCGCGTCGGGCGCCTTCGTCGGGGTCGCGTCGCCACGCCGGCTCGAGGGACTGCGCCACCAGCGTCATGCTGAACAGGATCTGCGTGACAGAGTCGTGCAGGTCGCGCGCGAGGTGATGCCGCTCCTCGACCGCGGCGAGGTTGCGCGCCGACGCGTGCAGGCGCGCGTTTTCGATGGCGATCGCGAGCTGGTCGGCGACAATGCGCAGCGCGTCGACATCCCGCGACGTGAGCCGGGTGTCGCTCTCGACGTTGAGCACGCCCAGACAACGCTCGCCCAGGAGGATGGGCACGGCGAGTTCGGCGATGATGCCTGACGAGCCGGGGACCACGATGTAGCGCGGATCGTTGACGACGTCGTTCACCAGCACCGGGCGCTTGTCGACGACGGCGGCCCCCATGATGCCGTGATGGATCGACTGGCGATATTCGCCCTGCACGATGCGCTTGTAGTTCCCGCCGGTCACGCGGAGCACGAGCATCTCGGGGTCGGCGGGGTCGACGAGCGGGATCGCGGTGTTGGGGTAGCCGAGGACGTCGTGCACGGCGTCGGCGGCACGCTGGAGCAGTTCCTCGAGTCTCAGGTCCGCCGTGACAATTCGGCCCACTCGAGTCACGAGCGCAAACCGTTCGGCGCGCTCCTGTTCCGCCTGGTATTGTCGCGCCGAGGTGATCGCGATCGCCGCGTAGCGGGCGAAGGTACGGAGTGTGGTGTGGTCCGCGCGGGTGAAGACGGGCGCGGGGAGTCCGCGACGCGGGGCGCGGCCGATGCCGAACACGCCGATCAATCCCTTGCGCCAGACGATGGGCATGCCGAGGACGGCGTGGTCGAGCATTTCGGGCTGGGTGGGCTGCGGGACGTCGGCGTAGCGATCGAACGTCATGGCCCGGCCGGTTCGCAGCACCTCACCGGCAATGCCCACCCCTACGGGCATCTCGGCGTTGATCTCGGACGCCGGCATGTTGTAGCCGCCACGGGTCCGGACGACGCCCGTTTCCTCGTCGAGGAGGCCGATTGTGCCGTGGTCGGCGTCGAGCAGGTGGCAGGCGGCGCGGACGATCCTGTCCAGTAGCGGTCCGAGTTCCGCTTCATCCCCGAGCGCCGCCAGGATCGACCGAACAGCCCGATTTTCGCGATCCGCCATGCTGGCGTCGTCGCGGGTGGTGGTGGGCCGGCGGGAGCGGGACGGGGGCGGGATCATTTCCGGAGAATGATACGCGGACTGCTTTAGGGGGGCGGCCCGGCTCTTGGTGGTTTCGAGACCTGACCAATGGCAGGGGCGGCCGCCTTACTGACCAGGCCGGCAGCAACGCTCGGGCAAGGGCGAATTGCGGAATCACGAGCGGTACGAGAGGCACGGGATGACGACATTGGGCACGCTGCTTTCGCAGGTGTGACGGCACGTCACGCGTCGGCCGCGAGGAATGCACGAGAGGCACGAGCGCGCGAGAGTTCAGTCTCGTGCTTCCCGTGCCTCTCGTGCTTCTCGTGATTCCCGCAAATTCGGGCGGGGCAACGGAGTGGAGCTACTTGCCTCCAAACCGAGCCGACGTCTCGATGAACGACCTGAACACGTGCCGCGTGTGGGGATCGGTCATCTCGAAGACTTCGGGATGCCACTGCACGCCGATCACGAACGGGTCAAGTTCCATATCCACGGCCCCGATCAAGCCATCGGGGGCGACCGGGGTGGCCGCGAGGCCGGGGGCCAGGGTCTTGATGCCCTG
>JACMLI010000671.1 GCA_014379705.1 Gemmatimonadaceae bacterium | reverse complement strand
TGGGGACTTTTTAGCGGGGAGGGTTTGGAGGGGTTGGTGGGGTGTTGATCAAAGTTTGTTGGGGGCGAGTCTGGCGCCTCCCCCCCTTCTTGTTTACCGGACGTGTAGACGTTGGTCTACAACTCGTCTATCTCGTCCACTCGTCTCAGTATCCCGGATTCTGCGTCATCCGCGGCGCCACGTCGATCTCGTTCGTGGGCACGGGGAAGAGCGTCCGGAACGATGCGATGCCGAGCACGGTCACGGCGCGACCGGTGCGAACCAGGTCCGGCCAGCGATCGCCCTCGTAGGCCAGTTCGCGACGGCGTTCGGTCCACACGGCATTGAGCACCTCCTGCTGCGTGGTGACGTCCACGCCCAGCGCGTGGGCTGCGACGCCCGCGCGCTCACGCAGCTGGTTGTACGTGTCGACTGCCTGCGAAAGCTTGCCCTGCCGCGCCTGAGCCTCGGCGAGGTTCAGCAGGACTTCGCCGAAGCGAATGATGTGCAGGTCTTCGGCTCCGACGGTCGTGGGGTACTTGTTCACGTACCGGCGGCCGCGGCTGTCGAGCTTGAGCGTCCACGCACGACGGGCGTCCCCGGCCTCGTACATGTTCATCGCGTTGGCCGTGGGCGCGAGCTCCCATCGACCGCCGAAGGACTTCGACTGATAATAGAACCCGAGGTTGTTGAACTCGGTCGCCGTGAACGACGCGCGCAGGATGTCCTCTGACGTTTCACTCCCCTCGTCGGTGAACAGGTCGGTGAAGTCGCCGGCGAGTTCGTAGCCGTCATTCGCCGTGGCCAGCGCCGCGGCTTCCGCTGCCGCCCAATTTGCGCGATACAGCTCGACACGGCTGCGCAGCGCGTGGACAAAGCCCCTCGACGCCTTCTGGATGCGGAAATCGTCGCTGAGCATCGTCTCCGCCTTGGTAAGGTCGGCGAGGATCTGAGTGTACACCGTGTTCACCGGCGCCCGCTCCGTGGTGGCGAGTTCGGCCAAATCATCGGCCGGTGCCGTCCGGATCGGGATCGGTCCCCAGATCTTCGTGAGGTCGTGGAAGGCGAGGGCGCGAAGTGCGTACGCCTGGCCCACGATGTCGTTCTTTTCGTCGTCGCCGAGCGCTGCGACACCAGGCACGAGGGCGATGACCGTGTTCGCGCGACCGATCGTGGAGTAGATCGCGTCCCACATGCCCTCGATCGTGCTGTTGTCGGCCGCCGTCACGTGCTTGTCGACGTCGGCGTACGTGGTGAACGTCCCGGAGTGCTCGGCGTTGTCGGTCGGGAGCTCGAGGAAGAAGTTGAAGTCCCCGCCGTAGTACGAACCGTCCTGCAGCGCATCGTAGATGCCGGCGAGCGCGGCGCGCGCGCTCACGGCGTCGATGATCGCTTCCTTCACTTCGACCTCGTTCACCGGTTCGACGGTGAGGGTCTCATCGCAGGCTGCAAGGGCGAATACCGCCACTGCCGCCGCCAGCGATCGTCGGGTCCACGTCTGCATGAACTGGATCCTCTTTGCGGATGTCATGGGGGTCACCACGAGCTGCTGATGCCGAACGAAATGGTGCGGGACAGCGGATACGCGTAGAAATCCGTGCCCAGGGAGGTGATCGAGCCGGCGCCGTTGCTGTTCACGTCCGGGTTGTAACCGGTGTAGTTGCTCCAGGTGTGAAGGTTGCGTCCCGACACGAAGATGCGGGCGTCGGAGACGCGCGAGCTGCGGCGGAGCAGGCCCGGCAGGCGATAGCCGAGCGTGACTTCCTGCAGGCGCACGTAGGACGCATCCTCGACAAAGCGGCTCGACACGTCACGTGATCCCGACGTGCCGTCGTAGCTCAGGCGCGGCGTCTGCGCGTTGTCGCCGGGCTTCTGCCAGCGGGTCAGGTACGAGTCCTTGAGCTTGTTGTCGAAGTAATAGCCACCGTCATCGGCAAACACGCGAATCGCGTTGAAGACCTTGTTCCCCTGGCTGAACTGCAGGAAGCCACGAAGGTCGAGCCCCTTCCACGCGATGCGGTTGGTGAACCCGCCGAAGTACGTCGGATGCGGGCTGCCGACGATGGTGCGGTCGTCCGTCGTGATGGCGCCGTCGCCGTTGATGTCGTCATAGATCGCATCACCGGTGGCGGGATCCACGCCCTTGAAGCGCAGCGTGTGGAACACGCCGAGGGGGTGCCCCTCCTGCACGCGATTGATGCTGCGGATGCCAGTGTTGAACGGCTCGCCGCGATACAGCGCGGTCACCTCGTTGCGGTTCCATGCGATGTTCACGTCCGCGTCCCAGCTCAAGCCGTTGGGCGACGACGGGCGGAGCACTTCGGTGTTGACCTGGAGCTCGTACCCCTTGTTCTCGAGGTTGCCGATGTTCGCCCACACGCTGGTGAAGCCGCTGGTCGACGTGATCGGACGCGTGACGAGGAGGTCGTTGGTACGCTTGCGGTAGTAGTCGGCGACCAGGCCGATGCGACTGTCGAGCATCGACACGTCGATGCCGAAGTCGAGTTCCCGGGTCGTCTCCCACTTGAGGTCCGGATTGCCAAGCGCGGAGGGCGAGATGCCGGGTTCGTCCGAGTAGTTGGCGCGACCAAAGCGGGCGAGGGGCGCGAAATCGTCCGGGATGCCCTGGTTGCCCGTTTCGCCGTAGCTCGCGCGGAACTTCACTTCACCGACCTTCCTGAGGAACGAGAGCCACGACTCGTCGCTCGCGACCCAGCCGGCGGAACCCGAGAAGAAGGTGCCGTAACGGTTGTTCTCGCCAAAGCGCGAGGACCCGTCCATGCGGACGCTGGCGCTCGCGAAGTAGCGATCGCTGTTCGACCAGTTCCCGCGGGAGAAGAAGCCGACGAGGTTGTTGTCGGTGCGGCCGCCGTCGTACGACGTGACCTTGCCGGCATTTCCCACGTAGCGGAACTTCTCGCTCGCGAAGCCCTCGCCCTGGATGAAGTCGGATTCGGAGGTGTTGTACTCGCTGCTTGCGCCTCCCACGAGCGACAGTTGCCCGATCGACTTCGCCGGCATGTCGTACTGCAGGAAGGTCTCGGCGACGTACTTCGTCGCCGTCGTGTTTCCCTGCTGCGCGATGCCCTGGGTGGCGGCGGCGTAGGTGCCGATCACCTTCGGGGAGTTCCAGCGCAGGTCGCGCAGGTTGAGGACGTCGGCACCGATGCGACCCGTGAGGCGAAGGCCGTCGCGGATGCGCAGCTGCATTTCCGTGTTGCCCAGCGCGCGCAGCGTGCGCGACTCCGCGGCGTCGAGGACGCCCAGGGCGAGCGGGTTCGTGTACTCCAGGCCGTCGTCCGTGGAGGCGAACCCGTTCGGGATGCGGGCCGGGACGTTCGGCTGGTTGGCCAGCGCGTTGGTCGTCACCCCGTCGATGGTGTTGTCGTTCTCGTTGCGGTCGTTGTCCTCGCGCAGGAGCCCGATCGAGGTACGGAACGACAGGCGGCTGTTCGGCGCGAAGTCGACGTTGGCGCGCGTGTTCATGCGGTTGTACTTCGACCCCACGATGATGCCGCGCTGGTCGAACATGGTGCCGGACAGGAAATACGTCACGCGATCGCTGCCGCCGCTGATGCCGAGCGAGGCGTCGAACACCGGCGCCGAGCGCAGCACTTCGTCCTGCCAATCGGTGTCGACCGAGTCATCGATGCCCGGCCTGAAAGGCAGTTCGTCGTCGGCGTAGCCGTCGTTCTTCGCAGCCTCGTTGAAGTACGCGACGTATTCGCTGGCGTTCAGCAGGTTGACCTTCTTCGACACCTTCTGCGTGCCGTAGTAGCCACTGAAGGTGATCTGCGGGCGATTCGCCTGGCCGCGCTTGGTGGTGATGAGCACCACGCCATTCGACCCGCGGGAGCCATAAATGGCCGATGCCGACGCGTCCTTGAGCACGTCGATCGACGCGATCTCGTCCGGGCTCAGCGAGCTCACCGCGGTGAGGTCCTGGCCGCCCAGGCCGAGCTGGGAATAGTTGTCTCGCAGCAGCGGCACGCCGTCGATCACGTACAGCGGCTGGTTGCCCGCCGAGAGCGACGCCGAGCCGCGGATCCGGACCGACATGCCGTTGCCCGGGTTGCCGGCGTTCTGGACGACCTGCAGTCCCGCCGCTTTCCCCTGCAGCGCGCCGTCAATGCTGGCGAGCGGCGTGTGCACGAGTTCCGTGCTCCGGACCGTGGCAACCGCGTTGCTGACCTCGCGACGATTGACCGTGCCGTATCCCACGACGACAACCTGCGAGAGGTTGATGGCGGCGGAGCGCATCACGAAGTCGCTCGTGACCTCGCCGCCGGCGGTGATGGTGACCTGCTTCTGCGCGGCGGCGAACCCGAGCCGCGCGGCGCGAACCGTGTGCGTCCCCGCATTCAGGCCGCGGATCACGTATTCGCCATTGGAGCCGGTGACCGCGCCGAGCAGGGTCCCGACGACGCTGATTTGCACGCCGTCGATGGGACGCCGGGCCGCCGAATCGGTGACCGTCCCCCGCAGCGTGGCAGTGGTGGCCTGGGCCGCTCCGCTATTCGCGAGAAGAGCGAGGGCCGTGGACAGCGCAAACAGGCGCATAAACGGACGAGTGGGCATCGCTGACCTCCAAAAGGGTGTGTACAAGCCCTCGGCTGGCCCATGCCACGACAAGGGTCGCTCTACAGCGTTAGGCGACCGGGGCTTGTGTGAGTCAACGTGCGGGCTGGGGACGGGCCACGCAAGGGAAGTGGGACGGGTGGACGACCATCGCGGCGGCTGGGTTCGGCTGCGCCCCCTTTCGCCCGAAAGCGTTCAGCGATATGGCTTTCCGGGAGAACCTCAGGGTCCCCGCCGCGGAGCCGCCGCCGCAAGGAAAAGGGGCGACGCAGTGCGTCGCCCCGGTCCTGCAACTGAACCTTGCCGGTCGTCAGGCCGACGCGCTCACGGCGTCGTCGTACGAGATCCCACGCCCCATGTCGTCGTAGACGCCTTCCATGACCTCGGGGCTCCCGACCAGGAAGCGGCAGCGGCTCGAGCCGGACGAACGACACTCGACCTCCAACACCGCGACCGCGTGACCGGCGATGCGGCCGAACAGGTCCGCGAACATGCCGGTCGTCAGGTGACAACACGGATGGTCCATCCCGCTCGACGGATCGGCCTCACCCCAGTCGGACGAATCGAGCGTCGCCACCACGTCGCTGAGCGACCCGATCGTGATGTGGCCCCAGCCCGCGTCGCGCAAGAACTCGGAGAGCCGGGCCTCGAAGGCGAGAACGTCGAGGCTTTCCGCAGGGATGTCGCTGCGCTCGCCAAGCCAGCGGCGGAACGCCTGCCACATGGCCTCCCCGCCGGCGTACCCCGCTTCCTGCAGGTAAATCGCCGCGTCGGGACCGCCGTCGCGAAGGAGGGCGCTGCGCAGCGTGCTGAGCGACGAGCGCGTGAGCGCGAGCATGCCGTGTCTGGTAAGGTCGAGAGGCTGTGGCATTTTGGGTCCGTTCAATGTCCGGTGCGGCGCAGCAACTCGGCCTCGTCGATCACCTCGACGCCAAGCGCCCTGGCTTTCTCCAGCTTGCTCCCGGCAGCCTCTCCAGCCACCAGGAAACTCGTCTTCTTCGACACGCTGTCCGTGACCCGTGCTCCGGCGGATTCCAGCATCTCGCTGGCGGCCTGACGGCTCAGGGTCGGAAGCGTCCCGGTGATGACGACTGTCTGCCCTTTCAGGGCACCGGAAATACTGACGGGCTGGGGCTCCCTGAATGTGACATGGCTCACGCGAAGTCGCCGAATCACGTCTTTGGCTGCCTCGTCCGCGAAGAACGCGACCACAGAATGGGCAATGATCTCCCCGATTCCGTGTACTGACGCTATGTCGCCTTCGGACGCGGCCATGAGGGAGTCGAGGTCGCCGAAATGGCGGGCGAGGAGCTCCGCCGCACCGGCGCCGACGTGCCGCACTCCAAGCCCGAAGAGGAGTCGTGACAGGGGCTGCGCCCGACTCGTGGCGATGGCCTCCACGAGCTGCTGCGCGCTGCGATCGGCAAAGCGGTCGAGGCCGAGGAATTGTTCGGTGGTCAGCGTGAACAGGTCGGCCGCGTCCTTTACGAGCCCCGCCTCCACGAGTTGCTCGATGCGGGCGTACGAGAGCCCGCGGATGTCCATGGCCCCGCGCGACGCGAAGTGCACCAGCCCCTCGAGGCGGCGGCCCGGGCAGCCGACGTTGGGGCAGTACCACGCGACCTCCTCCTCGTCCCGCACGGCGGGGGTGCCGCATTGGGGGCAGGTGGCCGGCATGCGCCACGCCTGCTCGTTCCCGGTGCGACGCTCGGGAATCGGGCCGATCACCTGCGGGATCACTTCGCCGGCGCGCTTGACCTGCACCACGTCGCCCAGGCGGAGGTCCTTCGCGATGATGAGGTCCTCGTTATGCAGCGTCGCATACGTGACCGTCGTGCCGCCGATCTCCACGGGCTCGAGCACCGCGTACGGATTGAGTGCACCGGTGCGCCCCACGTTCACGCGGATGTCCAGCAGGCGCGTCTCGGCGATGTCGGGAGCGAACTTGCGCGCGATTGCCCAGCGGGGTTCACGCCCTCCGACGACGCCGAGGTCCTCCTGCAGGGCGAGCGAGTCGATCTTCACCACGCCGCCGTCGATCGCGAAGTTGAGCGAGCCGCGGATCTTGTGCTCGACGTCGCCTGCCCACGCCGCGACTTCGTCGAGGGTGTCGCAGCGGCGGCGATGTGGCGCGACCGGCACCCCCCAGCGCTCGAGCGTCTCCAGTACCTCGCTCTGCGTCGTGAACGTGAGCCGCTCCCCGGGTCCGGCCACGATCGCGTATCCATAGAAACGGAGCGGGCGCCTCGCCGTGTTCGCGGGATCGAGCTGGCGGAGTGCCCCTGCCGCGGCATTGCGTGGGTTTGCGAAGACGGGCTCCCCGTCGCGCACCCGCTCCTCGTTCATCCGTTCGAACCGGTCGAAGGGGTAGTAGATCTCCCCGCGAATCTCGACGCGCTCCGGCCATCCCGTGCCACGCAGTCGGAGGGGGACATCGCGGACGGTGCGGATGCTCGGCGTCACGTCCTCGCCGACGAGGCCGTTGCCGCGCGTCGCCCCGACGGCCAGGATGCCCCCGTCGTAGAGGAGGGACACCGCGGCGCCGTCGATCTTGAGCTCTGCGGAATACCCGGCCCGGAGCACATCGTCTCCTGCCAGGCGAACGAGGCGGGCTTCCCAGTCCCGGACCTCCTCGTCGGTGAAGGCGTTGCCTAACGACAGCATCGGCGAGCGATGCGTGTACTTCGGGAGGGACGAGACCGGGGCCGTGCCCACGCGCGCCGTCGGCGAGTCCGAGGTGCGGAGTGCGGGGTGCTCGCGCTCGATCGCCTGCAACTCGCGGAAGAGCCGGTCGTATTCGGCGTCCGCGAGGGCGGGGCGATCGAGGATGTAGTACTCGTACGACGCGTGGTCGAGCGTCGCGCGCAACTCGGCAGCGCGGGCGACAGGATCGGGGTGGCTCACGGGCTGGCGAGGGGCCGCGGAAGGTGGCGACGGAATGGGCGACGGAAACCTAGCGTCGATCCCGTCGCAACCGGGGCCGCGTCAGGCGCCGATGAGGCGTCGCACCTCCGAGAGCACGGCGGCCGGGTCGCAGGGCTTGGCCAGGTAGCCGTTGAAACCCTCGCGCTTCGCCCGCTCGCGGTCTCCCGGGGAGGCGTGCGCCGTGAGGGCGAGCATCGGCACGGCGGCCGTAGCCGGCGTGCCGCGCAGTCGCTGCGCGACCGTCCAGCCATCCATGCGCGGGAGCGAGATATCGAGGATCACAAGGTCGGGCGGCGCCTCCGACGCCTTTTGGAGGCCGTCCTCGCCATCTACGGCCTCGACCGTACGAAAGCCATGGTGCCTGAGGATCGTGGAATACACGATCCGGTTGTCCTCGTTGTCTTCCACCAGCAACACGGTCCGGTGTGCGTCTGCCATTGTGCCTCCCCCCTCACGGCCTTCGGGAACCAGCCCCCAGGCCCCGCCCGACGCGGGGCCAACGTCCTACTTGAGCTTCTGCAGCAACGCGGCGGCTTCGGTCTTGTAGACCGGGTCGTTGTAGTCGGTCACGGCGCCGTTGACCACCGCCTCCAGCTGTTCGCGCGCCTTCCCCTTCTCGTCGCGATCGAGGTACACCTTCGCGAGGTCGAGCTTGTGCGTGAGCCGCACCGGATCCACGGCGACGGCCCGTTCCATGTACGACACGGCGTCCTTCCAATTGGCCTGCGAGAACACCTTCCCGCCTAACAAGTTCTTCGCGAAGAAGCGCTCCATCCCGTTCAGGCGCATGACCTCGGCGTTCCAGACCCCCATCACGTGCAGGGCTCCGGGATGGTCGGGATCGAGCGCGAGCGCCGAGAGGGCGAGGCCGCGGATCTCGGTGGCGTACTTGATGCGGTCGCGCACGCCGACGGAGAGCGCCGTGCGCCCGAGGGCGCGCGCCAGGTCGAACTGGTACTCGGGGCTCTTCGGGTTCGCCGCGACGGCGCGGCGAGCGTAGTGCTCGCCCCTGCGGAACAACTCCTTGCGACGCGTGGCGTCCTTCTCCTGTTCGGCGACATCCACCACCGCCCGCGACGCGTTGCCCAGCGCTTCGGCGAGCGCGCTGTCCAGCGCAATCGCCGCCTCGTAGTGCGCGAGGGCCTGCACGGGGCGCATCGCCGCATGCTCCTGATTTCCGAGTGCCACGAGCTCCGTCGCACTCTGGCCAAACGACGCTCGAGGTGCGAGAATCGCGCTCACCATGAACAGAAGGCCTTTCGTACGCTGACTGATCATTGCCTATCCCCAGGGGTTTCGGGTCCGGCCGGGAGCAGTCGGCTTGACCACCGGTGTACGTGGGGGTGCCACAGTATACCCCGTTGGCCTGCTTGATGCTCGCATCGCGATTGATCGAACGGAAACGTGATGGTGGCCGGCTCGAAGCCGCCGAATGGGACGCGCTTGCCCGGGCCTACGACCGCGGTGACGTGCCGGACTACCAGATGGCCGCGTTCCTGATGGCCACCTACCTGCGCGGGCTCGACCACGATGAAACCGCCGCCCTGACGCGCGCGATGCTCCAGAGTGGCGCGGTCCTCGACCTGGCCGACCTGGGGCTTCCGCGCGTGGACAAGCATTCCACCGGAGGCGTGGGCGACAAGGTCTCCCTGATCCTCGCCCCGCTGATCGCGTCGCTCGGTGTCGCCGTGCCGATGATGTCGGGACGTGGGCTGGGGCACACCGGGGGTACCCTCGACAAGCTCGAATCGATCCCCGGATTCCGCACCAACCTCTCGCTCGCCGAAACCCGCGCCCAGCTGCAGCGCCACGGCTGCGCGCTCATCGGGCAAAGCCGCGAGATCGCGCCCGTGGATCGCCGGCTCTATGCCCTGCGGGATGCCACGAGCACCGTCGAATCGATCCCGCTCATCGCGGCGTCGATCATGAGCAAGAAGCTCGCCGAGTGCCTCACGGGACTGGTCATCGACGTGAAGCGCGGCTCCGGGGCGTTCCTCCCCGACTTCGACCGCGGCGTCGAGCTTTCGCGCCTGGTCATCGCCCTCGGCGAGGCGAACGGGGTGCCGGTGACCTGCCTCCTGACGGCCATGGATCGCCCGTTAGGCAGGGCGTGCGGCAATGCCCTCGAGGTCGAGGAGGCGATCCACGCCCTGCACGGCGAGGGTCCCCCCGACGTGATGGAATTGACCTACACGCTCGGTGCCGAAATGCTCATGATGGCCGGCCTTGCACGCTCGGTCGATGAGGCGCGGCGTCGCATGGAGGTCAGTGTCTCGTCGGGGCGCGCGCTCGAGCGCTTCCAGCAGGTCATCGAGGCCCAGGGCGGGAACCCCCGCGTGATCGACGATCCCTCGCTCCTGCCGCAGGCGCGCGTGGTGGAGTTCTACACCGCGCCGCGGCCGGGCGTCGTGTCGCGCGTGGAGCCGCGCGCGGTGGGGCGGGGGATCACCGCCCTCGGTGGAGGCCGTCGCACCATGGACGACGTCATCGACCCCAGCGTCGGCTTCGTGATCCGGGCGCGACCGGGAGATGTCGTGAAGGTCGGCGAGCCCCTCGCCACGATCTTCGCGCGCGACGAAGCCGGCGTGGCCGCCGGTGCGGCGGCCCTCTCCGAGGCAATCACGATCGCCGACGAGGCCGAGCCGCCGCTCCCCCTCGTCTCTCACCGCGTCACGGGGGAGGGGATCACCGTGTACGAGGCCGAACCGTGGGTCCGGACGGCGGAATACCCGATCTATCGAGTCTTCGGGGAACAATAGGCACGGGAAGCACGCGAAACAGGCTACATCGCGGCTTGCTTCTTTGGTGGTACGGCGAGCACTGGCAGGCCTAACGCCTGCAGCAGTGGGTTCATGCGCCTCGCGGTCGCGTCGACCTGACGCTCTGCCATGTCGATCACCGTCTGCACGTCGCGACGCACGTCGCCGAGGTATTCGCGCTGGCCCTCGATCACCGGCGTGAGGCCGTTGTCGATGGCGCCCATCAGGCTCATCGCGCGCTCGAGCGGCCGCGGCCCCTCGGAGTAGAACGGCACCTGGTCGGAACGCGGTCGCGTGAGCTGGAGCCTCACCGAGTCCAGCTTCACGATCTCCTCGCCCGCCGCCCTGGACATCTCGCGGGAGGCATCGGCATGCATCTCCCGGCCCGAGGTGCGCCGCTCGTCGACCTGGCCCTTGAACGCGACCAGGTTGCGCTCGGTGTCGATGAGGTTCGCGATCACCGCGTTCAGGCGGTTCGCCTGCTCGTGCTGCAGGCGCAACTCGGCCAGCGTAATGGGCGACGACGGATCGATGCGCACCGTCAGCGGTTGCTCCTGCACGCTGCTTCCCACCGTGAGACGGATGGCATACTGACCGGGGAGGACCTGGGGACCGACGGGACGCCCGCGCCAGTCGCCGGACTCGGCCGTGTCGCCGGGCATGTCGCTCAGGACCTTGGGGGGATCCATGCGAAGGTCCCATGCCATCCGGTTGAAGCCCTGGGTCGCCGAAGGGCGCCTGATGTTGCGGATGACGCGTCCGTCCTGCAGGACCTCGAGCTTCACGAGCGAATCCGCGGGCTTGGCGGCGAGCCAGTAGGAGATGAGTGCACCGTACGGCGTGTTGGCGCCACGATACTGCTTGTTCCCCCAGTTCCACTTCTGGTCCCCCTGGTTGAAGCGCGTGGCGACGCGAAGGGGGAAGAGGTGGGCCGCGGCACGGGCGATCGCGGGCGTCATCTGCTGGATGGGCGTCGCGTCGTCGAAGATCCAGATCGCGCGCCCATGGGTGGCGAGCACGAGGTCGTTGTCACGCGGGTGCACGAACACCTCGTGCACGGCGACCGACGGCAGGTTGTTGAGGTGCAGGCGCGTCCAGTCGGTGCCGCCGCTCCACGACGCGTACAGGCCGAGCTCCGTGCCGAGGTACAGGAGGCTCGCGTTCTTGGGATCCTCGCGGATCACCTGCACGTAATTGTTTGTCGGGAGGTTGCCCGTGATGTTGGTCCACGTGCGCCCGAAGTCCGTGGTCTTGAAGACGTACGGCTTGAAGTCGTCCATCATTCGGCGCTCGAACGTCACGTACGCCGTTCCGGGTGCGGTGCGCGAAGGCTCGACGCCCGAGACCACGGCATCCGGGCCGACGCCGGGGACATTGGCCGCGACATTCACCCAGCTCGTGCCTCCGTCGCGCGTGACCTGGAGGTTGCCGTCGTCGGTGCCCGCCCACAGCACGCCCGACTGCACGGGCGACTCGGCCAACGAGAAGACGTTGCCGTAGTACTCGGCGACGGTGTTCTCCTTGAGGATCGGGCCGCCGGCGTTCCCCTGGCGCGACTTGTCGTTCTTCGAGAGGTCGGGGGAGATCGCGGTCCAGGTGCGTCCCCAATCGGCGGAGCGGTAGACGACGTTGCCGGCGAAGTACACCACCTTGCCGTCGTGCGGCGACTTCACGATCGGCGCATTCCAGTTGAATCGCACCGCGTTGGAGTCGGCCGGATATCCGTCCATGCGCTTGACCTGCGGCGACGCCTCGCGCTGTTCGTATGTCAGCAGGTTCGTCGCCTGGATGCCGCCGGCCTGGTAGTCGGAGAGGAAGAGGTCGGGGTTGTCGGGGTGCGAGACCGCGTAGTAGCCATCGCCATTCTGGATGAAGCGCCAGTCATCGATGAGGATCGCACCCCCACGGACGCGCGACGGGCCCGTCCACACGCCGTTGTCCTGCAGCCCCCCCGCCACGTGGTAGAACGGCTCCCGCATGTCATAGGACAGCTGATAGAACTGGCCCACCGGGATGTTCGGGAACCACTCCCATTGCCGGCCCTGGTCGTAGGACACGTTCATGCCGCCGTCATCTCCCATGAACATGCGGCGCGTGTTGGTGGGATCGATCCACATCGTCTGGTGGTCGCCGTGGAAGTTCCCCGCCATCGGCCTGAACGTCAGTCCGCCATCGACCGACAGGGAGAAGGCCATGCCTAACGTGTACACGCGATCGGCGTTCTGCGGATCGACGCGAAGGTCGGCGTAGTAGAAGCCGCGGCCGAGGGTGTGGGCGTTGTCGCTGGTCTTTGTCCACGTCTCGCCATGGTCCGTGGACTTGAAGACGTAGCCCTCGCGCGTCTCGGCCACGGCATAGACGACGTTGGGGGAGGACGGCGCGACCTTGATGCCCACGCGCCCCATGAGGGCGGGGAGGCCCTTCGTGGCCTTCTCCCAGGTCTTGCCGCCATCGACGGAACGATAGACGCCCCCCTTCTCGTCGCCAGAGCGGAACGTCCACTGCTTGCGGTCGAAGTACCACAGGGCGGCGTACAGGCGATTCGGGTTGACCGGGTCGATGTCGAGGTCGGCCGCGCCGTGCACGTTGTCGGTGTAGAGCACCTTCTTCCACGTCTCGCCGGCGTCTTCCGACATGAACACGCCGCGTTCCTCGTTAGGTCCGAAGGCATGACCGATCGCGGCCACGTAGACCTTGCGCGGGTCGAGGGGGTTCACGACGATGCGCGAGATGTGCCTCGTGTCCGCGAGCCCCAGGTGGCGCCAGGTCTTGCCGCCGTCCGTGGTCTTGTAGACGCCATTCCCGAAGCCCACCGAGTTGCGCACGTTGGCCTCGCCGCTCCCGACGTACACGACTTCCGGGTTCGTCGGGTCGAGCGCCATGTCGCCGATCGACGCGACCGGTTGCTTGTCGAAGATCGGCGTCCACGTGGTGCCGGCGTTCGTCGTCTTCCAGACGCCGCCCGATGCACTCGCCACGTACACGATCGACGGGTCGCCCGCGACGCCTTCGACGTCGGACATGCGCCCCGACATGTTCGACGGACCGATGTTCCTGTACCCGAGCCCGTTGAACAGGGTGTCGGCGACGGCGGGGGCCTGGGACGCGGACGCTGCGGCCACGGCCGGGCGTCGCGTGACCTGCGCGAGCGCGGTCAG
>JACMLI010000670.1 GCA_014379705.1 Gemmatimonadaceae bacterium | reverse complement strand
AGTCGGTCACGGCATTCGTGACGGCATCCACCACGCGAACCCCGGTGGCGCGCCGGCGATCCTTGTCGTACAGGACTTCGGACGCGATCGCAAAGGGCCGGAGCGTGAGGCGCCCCGTGGCCATCGCCGCGGGCAGCGTTGAACTCTGGGTGCTGAAGTACGCGCCGTATGGACAGCCCAGCCAGCACGCGTCGCGATATTGGCACGGCGAACGGCCCGGCAGCGGCTGCGTGAGGTTCGCGGTCCGGCTGGAGATGAGGCGACGCTTCCCGTCATACAACGGGCGAAGGCGATCGGCGATGAGCTGTTCTGCGCAGTTGAGCGGCATCGCCGGCTGGAACTGGCCGTCGGGAAGTTGCGGCAGGCCCTCGAGCGATCCGGCGATGCCCGCGAAACGTTCCACGTGATCGTACCATGGCGCGATTTCATCGTACCGGATCGGCCAGTCGGTGCCGATGCCTTCGCGCGCATTGGCTTCGAAATCGATGTCGGAAAGCCGGAAGGAGCAGCGCCCCCACATGAGCGAACGCCCTCCGACCTGGTAGCCGCGATACCAGTCGAAGCGCTTGACCTCGGTGTACGGGGAATCCTGGTCGCTCGCCCACCAGTCGAGGTTCTTCTCGTTGAGCGGAAAGTCGCGCTTGAGAACCGGGTACGCCTTGACCATCGCCTGCGTGCGGCCGCCGCGGTGTGGGTACTCCCACGGCCCCTTCGTCGCGTTCACGTAGTCTTTCACGTGCTCGACGTTCTTCCCGCGCTCGAGCAGGAGCACGCGCAGGCCACGCTCCGTGAGTTCCTTCGCGGCCCATCCGCCGGAGATCCCCGAACCCACAACGATGGCGTCGAACGATGTCTGCATGTCGAATGCTACTCCGGCTGAGGCCGTCGCTAAGGATCAACAGCTTTCAACACGGAGGTCACGGAGTACGGCCACACAATTGCATGGCGCGGGCGCTCTCGCCGTCACTCGATTCGCCACCACGATGAACGCCTCCGTGACCTCCGTGTACTCCGTGTTCAAGTCTCTTGACCCTTCACGAAGCCAGCAGCAACCGTGGCTCAAGGCATCCCGGCCCAGATCGTCCCGAGCACGCGCTGCGCGTTGCCGCCAAGGATCGCCGTGATCTCCGCGTCGGAGTACCGGCGCCGAATCAGCCCTTCCGTGACGTCGAACATCCGGCGCGGATGATCGAGGCCCTTGATGGTGAGCAGCCACTCCCCCTTCTCGTTCACGTGCAGGTGGTAGCGCTCGAAGTTTGGCGTCGCCGGATTGCCCCGGCCCGGGCCGTTCACGGGATTGGGGTTGCCCACCACGTCCATGTCGCTCCCCACCGCGAGGTGCTCCACGCCGACGAGTCGCTTCACATGATCGAAGTGATCGAGCGCGTGCTCCACCGTCACCGGCTCCTTCGGGTGCACCATCATCCGCAGGAACGGGATGCCCATCACGCCCCCCGTCGCCGCCATCTTCCGGATCATCTCGTCGGTCTTGCAGCGCGCGTGGTCCGGCATGAGCGCGCGACAGCTGGCATGCGAGAACACCACCGGGCGCTTCGACGCCGCCAGCGCGTCCAGGGTCGTGCGGTCGGCGCAGTGCGACACGTCCACCGCCATGCCCACCTTGTTCATCCGCTCGATGACCTGCCCGCCGAACACGGTGAGCCCGCCATCGTTCTGCTCCAGGAACCCGCTGCCGATGCGGTTCTGGTAGTTGTACGTGAGCTGGGACAGGCGCTGGCCTAACGTGAAGAACGTGTCGACGTCGTCCGGCGTCCGGAAATGGTCGGAGTTCTGGAAGGTGATCATGATGCCCATCTTCCCGGACGATTTCGCCCGCGCGAAGTCGCTCGCGTCGTCGATGCGCGTGAACCAGTCCGGGTACTCGGCGAAGAAGCCGTTCCAGTCGGCAAAGAAACGGATGCCGCCCTGGTAGTCCGCGGGCGCGTGCCCGAGGCACAGCACGGTGTACCCCGACGTGCGATACATCTCCCAGTCCGACGCCGTCATCGATCGCGACTTGGACAACCATAGCACGCTCTTCGGCGGCTTCTCGGCGAAGTCGGCAAAGCGGAACTGGTTGAGCAGGTCCACCACGACCGACTCCTGCATCAACGTGACCGCGCGCGCGGAGTATTGCTGCGTGCCTTCGCCAAACAACCGATAGCGACCGCGCAGCACAGCGGGGGCGGCGATCACGCCCAAGGCCAGGCGCTGCACGGCGGCCCGTCGGCTCACCCCCGGGGCTTCCGGAATGGGGCGACGACCGTGCGTCTCGTCAGGCACGCTCATGATCCCTTGCGCTTGAAGTAGGTGCCCATGAGCACGGCCTCGGCGATCACGTGCCCCTGCATCGCGCGCTCCACGTCGGCGCGCGTCGCGCGGGGGCCGAGGTCCGGAAGGACGGTGTCCATGGCACAGAGGCGGAAGTAATAGCGATGATTTCCGATGGGCGGACATGGGCCGTGATAGCCCGTCGTCCCCGCGTCGGTCAAGGCTTCGAGGGCGACGACCGGAGGTTCGCTGCCCGCTCCCTCGGCGAGACCGGTCGACGCCGACCCCATGTTGTAGCGGATCCAGTGGACCCAGACGCGCTTGGGCGCGGCCGGATCCGGGGCATCGGGATCATCGACGATCAGTACGAAACTGCGCGTATTGGCCGGAGCCCCCGTCCATTCCAGGGGAGGCGACCGATCCGCTCCTTCGCACGTGTGGCGCTCGGGAATCGATCCTTCGTGCCCGAACGCCGGGGATGTCAGCGTCAGCATGTTCGCTCCTCGGATCGGGGAATTGTACGTCCCCCGGGGATTGCAAGCGAACGGTGTGACGACGACACTCGCCGTCGAAGAACCGTGAAACCGGGCCGCGAACCCGCCGTATGATCATTTCGATCATACCAGCGCCCATGCCTCCCAACCCCGTCGGATTCCTCCCCCTCAAGCCCGTGGACCTGCAGCTCCTCCTGGCCCTCACCAGTGGAGAACTGCACGGCTATGGGCTCGTCCAGGCCATCAGCGACCAGACCGATGGCGTGGTCGCCCTCGAACCAGGGAACCTGTACCGCGTGATCAAGCGCCTGCTGGTCGACGGGCTCGTCGTGGAGGCGGAGCATCGGGCCGCTCCGGACCTCGGCAGCGAGCGACGCCGCTACTACCGGATCACCACGCTCGGCAGTCGAGTGGTTGCTGAAGAACTCAAGCGATTGCACACCATGGTCCTGTCGCCGGCTGCGCGCGCCCTCGTCCAGCGGTATGCCACATGAGCCGCCAGTTCGCGACTCGGGTCTACCGGCGCCTCCTGCACCTGTACCCTGCGGCCTTCCGCGAGCGATTCGGCGCAGACATGGCGGACCTGTTCGAGGACCAGCTCAGGCACGCCGGGCCGCGCGGACGCGGGGCCATGCTTTCCACCTGCGTGCGCACCCTGACCTCGCTGCTCGGGACCGCGCTGCTCGAGCGGCGCGATGCGCTCCTCGATCGCCCTGCCTTTGCCCTCATTCCCCCCGCTCCGCCCTCCAGGAGGGACGGCATGCTCACGACGCTCGCGAACGACCTGCGCTTTGCCGTCCGGATGCTCCGCAAGAGCCCGGTCTTCACCCTCGTGGCCGTGCTCGTGATTTCGTTAGGCACCGGGGCCGTGACCACGATCTACAGCGCCATGAACGCGCTCGTCCTGCGACCCCTCCCCGGCGTGACGCGTGGCGATCGCCTCGTGGGCTTTGCGATGAGTCGACGCGAGGGTGACCGCCAGATGACCGCGCTCCATTCCCTCGTCGCGCAACTCAGGGTGCGCGCGCGTTCGTTCGACGGCATCGCCGGGTGGAACCGCAACAACGTCACCGTGTTTCCCGGACGCGTCGGAATCGCCGCGAGTGGTGTCGTCGTGTCGGGCAACTTCTTCGATGTCCTTGGCGTCCGTCCCGCTCTTGGCCGCTTCTTCGTGCCCGTCGAGGACAGCACGCCGCTGACGCACCCCGTGCTGGTGGTGTCGCACGCGTTCTGGACCACGCACCTCGAGTCGGATCCGCGCATCCTGGGACGAACGATGTCGGTCAACGGGACGTCGTTCACCGTGATCGGCGTCTCGCCGCCGGAGTTCCTGGGGGCAATGCCAATCACGCCGGGCGACGTGTACCTCCCGTACATGATGCGCAACGCGCTGAACGCCGATGGCATGTCTGGGCACGACCACTGGGTGCGCCCGTTCGCCCGGTTGCGCGATGGGATCGAGCCCGAGGTGGCTGAGCGCGAACTTGCCGTGCTCCTCGCGGAGCGGAAGGCAGATGCCACCGAGCTTCCGGCGAATCGTGAGTGGGCGAGCATCTCCCTGTCGATGCTGCGCTCGGTGCCGGAGGACGCGCGCGGTGGCTTCCTCGGGTTCATCTCGCTGCTGCTCGGTGCGGCGGGGCTCCTCATGCTCATCGCAAGCGTGAACGTGGCGTCGATGCTGTCGGCGCGCGCGGTGGCCCGTCGCCGCGAGATGGCGCTGCGCATGGCACTCGGTGCCGGCCGCCTGCGACTCGTCAGGCAGCTGCTCACCGAGACCCTGCTGCTCTTCGGCCTCGGGGCTGCCGGCGGACTCCTGATCGCCGTGGTGACGACGAACCTCCTCGAAAGCCTTCGCCTGCCGCTCGACCGCGCCCCCGTCCTGGAAGTCTCACCGGACTATCGGGCCCTGGCGTTCGCGCTGGGAACCGCGCTGGTCACGGGACTCGTCTTCGGCCTCGCCCCGGCGCTCCGTGCATCGCGGCAGGACCTCAGCTCGCGCCTGCGCGACGACTCGGCGGGCGGTGGCACGCGACGAAGCCTTCTCGGCAACGCGCTCATCGCCGGGCAGCTCGCGGCGTCCATGGTGCTCCTCGTGTCAGCGGGACTCTTCGTGCGAGCGCTGGCAAACGGAAGCCGCATTGATCCAGGGTTCGACGCGCGCGGCGTGACAACGGCTTCGTTCATGCCGGATTCGTGGGGTTACGACAGCACGAAAGCGAGGGCGTTCTATCGGGCGCTGCGGGATCAGGTCGCGGCGCAGCCTGGCGTCTCCGCGGTCTCCTTCAGTGGGTTCGTCCCGATGTCGATGTCTGGCACGGGAGGGTGGATCGAGATCGCGGGCCGCACCGACCCCGCGAATGGCAATCGGCCGGCCGGCGTACAGGTCCGCCTGATGAACGTCGATGCCGATTACTTCTCCGTGGTGAAGCTGCCCGTGGTGAGTGGTCGTACGATCCAGGTGGGTGACCGCGCCGAGGCGTCCCTCTCCGTGGTCGTCAACGAGACGCTCGCCCGGAAGTACTGGCCCGACGGGACGGCGCTCGGTCGCACGTTCACCTATCACGAGCGCGTGTTCACCGTCGTCGGCGTCGCGAAGGACGCGAAGTACGACAGCGTGGACGAGGTCACACCCCCTGTCGTGTATTTCCCGATGGCGCAGGAATGGTGGTCGAACCAGGTGCTGCTTGTGCGGTCGTCGCAGCCCGCCGAGGCCGTCGCGCGGCAGGTACAGCAGGTAGTGACTGGTCTCGATCCGGCACTCCCACCACCCACGATTGCGACGATGCAGCGTGTGAACGAGATCGGGCTGCTGCCACAGCGCATCGGCGCCATCGGGACCGCGCTCCTCGGCGGCCTGGGGTTGCTCATGGCGACGGTGGGGCTTTACGGGATCATCTCCTTCTCGGTGGCCCGTCGGTCGCGCGAGATCGGCGTGCGAGTCGCGTTAGGCGCGCACCGGTCGCAGGTGTTGCGACTCATCGTCGGAGAGGGATTGCGGCTCACGGGCATCGGCGTGGTCGCAGGCCTCGCCCTCGCCGCGGGGGCGACGCAACTCCTCACCAAGTTCCTCGTCAACGTGAACCCGCTGGACGGGGTCACCTTTGGCGCGATGGCGTTGCTCTTCCTCGCCGTGGCCGCGCTGGCCTGCTACGTCCCGGGACGGCGCGCCGCGGCGACGGACCCCATGACGGCGCTGCGGTCGGACTAGAGAAACGACACGGGGCTCCGGCCGCCGCTGGAGCGACGGTCTCGAGGTGTCGTCGCGCCGGCGAAGGCCGGAGCCCCACGTCGTTAGGGCTATGCCAGCCAGCGCGCGATGAGCGCAAGCGCCGCTGGCAGCGCCTGGACGTAGAGGATCTTCCGCGACGCCGTCACGGCGCCATACAGGCCCGCCACGAGCACGCAGCCGAGGAAGAACACCTGGATGTCGACGCCTTCCAGGCCGCGCCGCAGTCCCCACACGAGGCCTGCGGCCAGGAAGCCGTTGTACAGCCCCTGGTTTGCCGCGAGCACCTTGGACGCCGCGGCCTTCTCGCGCGACATCCGGAACGCGCGCAGGCCCGCCGGCTTGTCCCACAGAAACATCTCGAGGACGAGGATGTACACGTGGATCGCGGCGACCAACGCGACCAGCAATCGGGCGGCGGCTTCCAAAATGGACGAGTGGACGAGGGAAGCGAGATGGACGAGGTGGACGACGGCCCTACTTGCCGGGCTTGTATTCGCGCTCGGTGTGACCCTTCAGCTGGTGGGGATAGAAGTACACGTCGCGCAGGTTGCCGGTGGAGTAGCGCTCGGCCTGGTCGTTGAAGTGCTTCGACGTCACGTCGCCGCTCTGGCCCCCTGCGGTGATGGCCCGGGCGCGCACGCTATCCCCGAACTGCACCACGGCGACGAAGCTGTTCCCGCTCGTGCCGTACATCTTCTTCGTCTGAGGGTAGCTGCGCGCGCCGAATGACGCGAGGGAGCCCCAGCGTGCGGAGCTGAACGCCACCGGGATGCTGGGTTTGGTGTCGTCGAACGGATGCACGATGTCGTCGGTGAGGCGCTGGAACCGATTGACGTCGCCCCATGGCGTCTTCCACGCGCCGAAGTTCGCCGTGAGCGTGTCCGATGCCGCCGCGAGTGCCGCCAGCATCGTCGCGCCCGGGGTTCGCTTCGCCATGTACTCGTAGACCGTCATCGACTCGTCATCGGCATTGTTGCCGACGACGCGCCAGAGCTCGTTGCCCCAGTAATGGGCGAGCGTCATCGGGACCGATGCCGCACTCGATCGGTAGTCCCAGCCGCGAAGGGTCTCGACCTGTTCCGCCACCTTCGCCTTGTGTGGGTCTCCCGAGGGTGCCTTGTCCCACGCCTCGATGAGTTTGGGGACCAGCTCGGCGAGGGTCGGCAGGTAGCTGTCGTACGCGGCCGCCATGAGGGAGGCGATCGTGAAGTCCTTCGTGTTCTCGAGCACGCGGATCGCGTGGATGCCCCGCGGGTTCTCCGGATACGTCTCCATGTACTTCGGGAAGTCGGAGGCCTTCGGGCTGTTGGGACCCGCCGCGGACCAGGGCCAGTTGTTCGTGTTGTAGACCCAGCCGCTCGCCGGGTTGAACACGTTCGGGCTCTGGTCCAGCGTGTGCACGCCCTTCCAGTCGGTGTTGGGGTTGGACCCGTCGACCGGCTTCGTGTAGTCGAAGGCCGGGTCTCGCACCGCCACATGGTTCGCGTGGAAGTACGCGATGTTCCCCTCGGCGTCCGCAAACAGCGTGTTGTTCGACGAGTTCGTGTGCAGGTCCATCGTCGCGCGGTACTCGGCGAGGTTCTTCGCCTTCGTGCGCCCGTAGGACTGCTGCAGCGCCTTCATCGGCTCGTTCATGAGCTCCACACTGATCCACTGGTCGCCTTCCTTGCGGATCACGGGGCCACGGTGCGTGTAGTGCACCGTGAACTCCTTCGTGGCCATTGATGTGCCGGACTTGTAGGGCACGACCACCTTCCTCGAGGCGACCGGGCGGAGTTCGGTGCCCACCTTGTAGAACGTGCTGTCGCCGCGCTTCACGATCGTCTCCGCATACTCGTCCACGACGTCGGCGCCACTCGAGGTGTGCATCCACCCGGCCTTCTCGTTGAAGCCCTGGTATACGAAGAACTGGCCCCACGTGACCGCGCCATAGGCATTGAGCCCCTCGTCGCTGGTCATCTGCAGCTCGGCGCGGAAGAAGAACGACGTGTGCGGGTTGATCAGCAGCAGCGCCTTCTTGTCCGCGGTGTTCGACGGTGCGATCGCGATGCCATTGGAGCCCGTGGGCTCGCGCGGCTGCGGGTCGTCAGCCACCGCAAGCTGGGCGCCGTCTCCGCTTCCGTAGAAGTCCTGCAGCTGGCTCAGCGACACGTCCTCGATGTCACCGCCGATGCTGCCTTCGCTGAACGTGAGCGCCATCCATGGCTCGAAGTGCGTGAGCACGCGGGGCTTCACCGCAGGATGAGTCGCCAGGTAGTAGTTCAGGCCATCCGCCCACGCGTTCATCAGGGTGCGCATCTCCGGCGGGCTCGCGGCATACATCGCCTTCATGCTGTCGGGGTCGATGAACAGCTTCATGCGCAGGTCGCGATAAATCGCCGACTCCCCTTCGGCCTCGGCGAGCCGACCCTGCGAATTGAGGAAGTTCACCTCGATGCGGTTGAAGTCGTCTTCGGCCTGCGCGTACACCATCCCGAAAACGGCGTCAGCATCGGTCTTCCCCTTCACGTGGGGAATGCCCCAGTCGTCGCGCGTGATGGTGATACTCGCCGCCTGCGCCTCCCACTTGGCCATGTCGGGAGAATCCGGGGCCTTCGGGGAGCATGCAGCTCCAGCGAAGAGGAGGAGGACGAGAATCTTCTTCATGGACGGTCAGTGGTTTTGATGGCACTGCGTTTCGGACTAGCGTACTGGCTGCAGGACTGGGTACGAGGACGGGCATACTGGTTCCTGCTTACTCGGACTGGCACACTGGGTACTCGACTGGTACTGGCGGAGCTGGGTGCTGGGCACACGACCAGACCGTCCGCGACCTTCCAGTACCAGTCGAGTACGCAGTCCCGAGTTCCAGTAAGCAGAAACCTGTTGACCAGTCCCCTACCCAGTCCCGTAGCCCGTAACCAGCGCGTTGCCACGCGCTCCGGGTGAAGGCTAGAGTCACCTGCGTCAAGGCATTTCGCTAGGGCGTAAGCGCCGAGATCGGCGTGAGGCGGAGGGTGCGGAACTCCACGGGTGCACCTTCTGACTGGATGGCGATCTGCCCGCGATCCGCGGTGGCCTGCGTGCCGAAGTTCGCGAGCGTCCCGTTCACCCACACCTTCACGGAGCGGGCGAGCACCTCGATGACCATCCGGTTCCACTCCCCGACCGGCTTCTCGGCGCCATCGACGAGGTTCTGGATCCGACGTGCCTTGCCCTCGGTGACGCCCCAC
Organism: Gemmatimonadaceae bacterium; assembly: GCA_014379705.1. Lineage (GTDB taxonomy): Bacteria > Gemmatimonadota > Gemmatimonadetes > Gemmatimonadales > Gemmatimonadaceae > RBC101. The sequence goes on along the minus strand of JACMLI010000670.1, from coordinate 609 downwards.
GTGGCGCGCGGACCGCGGCGGCGTTCCATGTCTGGCACGCTGATGTCCTCGACGATGCACCAGAAGTCACCCGCGTTGCCGCCTTCCATCTGGACCTCGATCGACTTCGGGAACTGCTTGTACAGCGCGCGTGGGGTTGACGCGTGCACGAGCACACCCGCATTCCCCGGTTTGCCCGTGAACCGGTACTCGGCCTCGAGGCGATAGTTGCGGAAGCGTTCGTCGGTGATGAGGTGCCCCTGTGGCTCTCCGTTGATGACCAGGTTGCCGCCCTTCATCGAGAACGGCGAACCCACCTTCCCCGTGGAGTCGGCCGGGATGTCGACGTGCCAACCCGTGAGGTCGCGGCCATTGAGGAGCGAACGCGCCTGGGCCTGTGCGATCGTTGGCAGCAGTACGGCTGCGCCGAGACAGAAGACGGAGAGACTGGGCACGGAATACTGGTTGCAGGACTGGGTACTGGGACCGGCGTACTGGTTACTGCCTACTGGAACTCGGGACTGGTCACTCGACTCGTACTTGGAAGCACGCGGACGGACGGTCCGTTCGGATGGCCAGGACCCAGTACCCAGGACCCAGTCCAGCCAAGCACCAGTCGAGTACCCAGTT
>JACMLI010000087.1 GCA_014379705.1 Gemmatimonadaceae bacterium | reverse complement strand
GGGACGACGGTGGTGCGTCCGGGCCTCATCGTGGGCCCCGGCGATCCGACCGATCGCTTCACGTATTGGCCGGTGCGCATCGATGAAGGGGGCGAGGTGCTCGCGCCAGGGAATCCCGATCATGCGTCGCAGGTCATCGACCAGCGTGATCTCACCGAATGGATCGTGCGCCTCGCCGAAAATGGCGTGAAGGGCGACTTCAACGCGACGGGGCCGGGAACGCGCATGTCGATGCTCGAGATGCTCGCCGGGTGCCGCGCCGTCACGTCGACGCCGGTGAGTCTCACCTGGGTGCCCGAGTCCTTCCTCGATGAGCAGAAGGTCAGGATCTGGAGCGAACTCCCGGCGTGGGCGCCCGGAGACCCCCTGACCTACGTGAGCGTTGCACGCGCAGTCGCGGCCGGGCTCACCTACCGGCCCTTTGCCGTGACGGCGCTCGACACCCTGGAATGGGACAAGCGGCGCCCTGCCGCCGAGCGTGCCAAGCGGGCCGCAGGACTCCCGCGCGAGAAGGAAGCAACGCTCCTCGCGGAGTGGAAGAAGCGGCGCGCCTAGCGTAGCCTGTCGTCGCTCCGGCGAAGCACGCCCCGGCAGGCAGTAAGCCGGGGGCCGGAGCCTCGTGTCGTTGTCGCGTGCACTCGATCAAGACGACGCGGGGCACGCTGCCTTCGCAGGTGCGACGATACGCACCACGGAAGGAACGCACCGAGTCCTGAAAAGTCCGTGTCGGCTTTCGCCCGGATCCTCCGCAGTAGTCGGTGAAGCGAGCGTTGCTTCTCACGCGGAATCACCGGCGGCACGGCCGCCTTTCAGGAGACGGGTCATGCAGAGAACGGGGATGAGGCACCTCGGCTTGGGGCAGACATTCGGCGCAGTCGTGTTGGCGCTGCTCCTTGCCGGTTGTTGGGAAACGAGCGGCACGGGTCCGGGCCAGGGGGTTCCGGGACGCGCGCCGGTCGAGGACACGCCGGAAGCGCCGTTGGGGGTGCAGGACGCATTTGCACAGCGCGGACCTGAGTTGGGCGCATGCTCCAACATCGCCCTGCGCGAAGAGGTCAAGGTGGCCGCGCACACCTATGCGACGGGGGACCAGGTGTATCGCTGGACCGGCACGAGCTGGGTCTTTGTCGCGCCCGTGGCACGGCTGCACGCCAGTGCGAATGGCCGCGAGCAGGTGGGCACCCACTACGCAGGCCCCACGTGGGAGAGCACGAGCGGGAGCATCGTCGTTGGAGCGGTGGTCGATCGATGCACGGCTGATTCCAACGCGATCCCGTGGCTGCTCCTGCAGGCCGTGAGGGCCGACGGCCCGGGCATCTTTGGGAGGATCACGTTCATCCACCGGGTGAACACCGTTGGCGGGAATGCACCAGCGACTCCAGGCACCTTTGTCGGCGAACTGGCCAACGTACCGTACACGGCCCAGTACTACTTCTACCGGGCACCGTAATCGGAGTGGGGTTGGGTGGCGGCCCGTGTCGTGGACGAGTGGAGGAGCTCGGACACGGCGCGGGCCTCGGGAGTTTGTCGGTGGCGCGTCACGCGGCGCTATATTGTCCGCATTGCTCGTTCGACGGCGTGATGGACGACCTTCCGAGGACCGCACGATGGGAGCGACGACGCAGGACCTCTTTGGCGATGCGGCCGGCGCGCAGCCGGCGACCCCTGGCACTTACGGGGCTGCGCCATCCGGATACCGCCTGCCCGACGCCACGCGGCTCGGTGTGGTGAAGCTCCAGGTCACCGACCTCGCGAGATCCACGGATTATTACGAGGAAGTGCTCGGCTTGCGCACGGTGTCGCGTGACGCGTCACGCACGGTCCTCGCTTCGCATGGCAGCGACGCGCCCCTCATCGAGCTTCACGAGCGCCGCGGCGCTCCCGTCGTCGCGGGCAAGTCGCGCCTTGGCCTCTATCACTTCGCCATCCTCGTCCCGGATCGCGCGACGCTCGGACGATTCATCGAGCATCTCGGTGCGATCGGGGCGCGGGCCGGCTCCTCGGACCATCTCGTGAGCGAGGCGTTGTACCTGCGGGATCCCGATCACCTCGGGATCGAGGTGTACGCGGACCGACCGCGCGAGTCGTGGCACCGCGTCGGGCGCGAGCTCATGATGGCCACGGACCCACTCGATCTCGCGTCCATCGTGCGGTCGGCAGAGGGTGCCCCATGGCGTGGGATGCCGGCGGGCACGGTCATGGGCCATATGCACCTGCACGTCGGCAACCTCGAACGCGCCAGCGCGTTCTACTCCGACGGGCTCGGCTTCGACCGGATGATCTGGAAGTATCCCGGTGCCTTGTTCCTGGGCGCCGGCGGCTATCATCACCACCTCGGCACGAACACCTGGGCGGGGGAGTCGGCGCCGCCGGCCGCCGAGGAGGAGCCACGGCTCCTCGAGTGGACGATTGAGCTTCCGGCCGCTGCCGATATGACGGCAGCAGGCGAGAGTTTGTCAGCACGTGGATTCGCGCTGTCTCGCGATGGCGACGATGTGCTGGCCGCCGATCCGTGGGGTACTACCGTCCGCCTTCGAGCGACCCCGAGCTGAACGACGAGACCATCGTCATCCCGGACAAGCGAGCGACCCCGAGCTGAGCGACGAGACCATCGTCATCCCGGACAAGCGAGCGACCCCGAGCTGAGCGACGAGCCCATCGTCATCCCGGACAAGCGAGCGACCCCGAGCTGAACGACGAGACCATCGTCATCCCGGACAAGCGAGCGACCCCGAGCTGAACGACGAGACCATCGTCATCCCGGACAAGCGAGCGAAAGCGAGCGCGGATCCGGGACCCAGTGTCAATTGCCCGAGTGCCCAATCCAACGACACGAGGCTCCGGCCTGCGCCGGAGCGACGACCTCCTGCGCGGGAGCGACGATGAGTGCTACCGCACGACGATCGGCGCCGTCCACCTGAATGTGCCCCACTCGAGCGCCAGCGTCCCGCGCCGCGCATCCACCGGCGTGATGGAGATGGTGAACTTCTCCACCGGCGCCGCGGGCGTTTCGACGACCAGCGGCACTGAGCCCACGTCGCGCGCGCGGTTGTACGACGTGCCCCACTGCCCGGTCTGCGAGTTGATGATGAGGTCCACCCGCGTCGTGCGGGGCGCGGTCCACAGCGTATATGTACCGGCCGGCAACGCAAGCCCGGCCAGGGTGATGGGCGCCGAGGTCGTGAACTGTGTCGCCGCATTCGCTCCCGTGCGCCACACCCGATCGTAGCTGATCACCTCCCCGAGCAGGGTGCGTCCACGGGCGAGTGGGCGGCTGTAGTCCACAATGAAGCTTGCCGCACCGATGCTCGCGCGTGCAGTATCGCGGACGCTGAGCTGATTGAGCCCGCGCCCCTTCTCGGCAGCGACCATCCGGCTGGTGATGCTGTCGATATCCGGCACCGTCGTGCTGCGCGTCACGGCGACCTTGTACGTGGTGCTGGTGCCCGAGTAGGTCAGCATCCGCCCCGCGCTGTCGACCGTGGCTTTCCCCGTTCCCGAGAGCCAGTCGTGGCGCAGCTCCACGTTGCCGTCGGGGAGAGGGTGCACAAAGCCCTGGTGCAGCGTGAAGCTCGGTCCCACGTCGCGATCGGGGTAGAACTGCCGGAAGCGCAGACTGTCACCGGCCTTCATGCCT
>JACMLI010000669.1 GCA_014379705.1 Gemmatimonadaceae bacterium | reverse complement strand
CGCAGTCGTCGTCATCTCCGGAGACTTCACGCCCGGCACCGTGTTTACGTTGCGCCTTTCGGGGCACGGCACCGCGAATTTGTGGGTGCAATCGACCGGTGGCGCGTCGCGCCGCTCGCAAGCCCGCTCCTCCTCCCCTCGTGGCCACGACGCCCTTTGGCGTGACCGCCCTCACGCAGGACCTCTCGACCCTGTTTGACGCACGGGTGAAGGCCGGCACATGGGGCGTCCTGATCACCTCGGTCAGCCGTGGGGACACGCTGTTCGGGCGCAATGCCGACCAGCCCCTGATGCCGGCGTCGACCCAGAAGCTCTTCACCACCGTCCTCGCCTTCGAGCGCCTTGGCGTGCACCACCAGATCACGACCGATGTCCTGCGGGAGGGGGCCGTGGAGGCTGACGGCACGTTGCGCGGCTCCCTTATCGTTCGCGGCGGCGGCGATCCCGCCCTCGCGGGGCGCTTCCTCGGCGGGCTCCCCGAGGCACCGATGCGCGCCCTCGCGCAGATCGTGGCCAACGCGGGGATCAAGCGCGTCTCCGGCGACATTGTGGGCGATGCGACTGCCTTCGAAAGCCAGCGCATTCCCGATGGCTGGCTCTCGCGCTACCTGGGGGCGAGCTACGCCGCGCGCGTTTCTGCGCTGTCCCTGAATTCGAACCTCCTCCACGTCGCCATTGCCCCGACCAAGGGGGGCAAGGGTGCGGTGACGCTGCGGCCGGGGCTCTCCGGCTACAACGTGGTGAACAACACGCGCGTCTCCGGCACGAGTCGCAGCGCAAAGTTGGTGGTGAGCCGCCGTTCCGACGGCACGATCGTCGCCTCCGGGTGGATCGGCGGCCGTTCGCAGCCTCGCGTTTACACGGTCGTGGTCGACGACCCCGCGAGCTTTGCCACGGCGGCGTTCAAGCAGGCGCTCGAGGACGAGGGCATCGAGGTAGTCGGCAAGGCCCGCCTCGGCACGACCCCGGCCACGGCGCTGCCGGTTGGTGCGCTGTCCTCTCCCCCGCTCTATCAGCTGGCTCGGGTGATGAACGGCGAAAGCGACAACCATTTCGCCGAGCTCCTGCTGCGCGACGCGTCGCGCGGCCGCGAGGGGACCTCCGTCGGCAGCGCGAAGTTGGGGAACGAGCAATTGCGCATGCTGCTCGCCGAGCGTGCCGGGACGATCCCGAGTGCGATCAACATGTCGGATGGCAGCGGGTTGTCGTCGCTCAACCGCGTGTCACCGCGCGCCCTCACAGAACTCTTGATGTACGCGAACCGCGCCCCATGGTCGCGGGAGTTCCACGAGTCCCTGCCCATCGCGGGCATGTCGGAGACGCTGCGGTCGCGAATGATTCGCACGCCAGCGCAGGGAAACCTCCATGCGAAGACCGGGACGACCAACGACGTGATTGCCCTGGGCGGGTACGTCACCTCGAGGTCGGGAGAGCTGCTCGCGTTCTCGATGTTTTACAACGGTCGCGAACGCTGGAGTGCACGCGAGACGATCGACGCTGTCGGGGCGACTCTTGCGGGTTTCTCGCGGTAGGCGTCCGCGCCGATCAGCGGGAACGCGTTGCGCGACAGGGCGCGGCGCAGCATGGACGGTGGACGGCGCGCGCTGGGCGCCCTTTCCGCGTGCGGATCGCTTCAGGGCAGCATCCGACGGGCTCACGACGTCGCGCTGCGAGAGGCGCGCCCGGGCTCCCATGCTCGTCGTCGTCTGCCGGCCGGCCGGCTCGGCGGTACAGCATTCCAACGATGGATGCCACAGCGCCTTTACTGGCCGTTCGCCGGTACTGGCGGTGAGAGGCGGCGTGAAGGTGTAAGTTCGTCCTGGCCACATGAGGGCACCGATTGCGGTGTATGCCGCTTGTGACGGCGCGTGTGCAACCGCACCATGTGTCAGGCTTCACTCTCCCCCTGTCACTCGGCCTGGAAGGCTTCGATGCCCACAACGGCGTTTTCGCCTAACGAGCCAGCGCCAGGCGTCCGAGCGACGGCCGATTCCGCGCGCGGCAGCGACCGCGTGCAGGAATCCCCGGCTGGAATGGCGCGAGGCGTCCAGCGGCGACTGCTCATCCTGAGCAACGGACATGGCGAGGACGAGATCGGCGTGAGCCTGGTCGAAGAGATTCGCCGGCAGGCCCATGAGTCCGTTTCCATTGCCGCGTGGCCGATGGTCGGCCGCGGCGCGGCATTCGAGAAATCGAACGTGGCACGAATCGGAACGCAGAACCTCCTGCCCAGCGAAGGATTCGGAACGCTGAGCCTCAGCGCGTTCTCCCGCGACCTGCAGGCCGGGTGGTTGCAGCTGCACCTTCGTCAGCTGCGCGACGCTCGCGATTTCCGCGGCCGATTCGATTTCGCAATCGCGGTCGGGGACATCGTTCCACTGCTTGCGGCCACCATGGGTCGCCTACCCTTCGCGCTGGTGGGGTGCGCGAAGTCGGTGTACTACGGCCCGCGATACGGCTATGGTGCGATGGAGCGCTGGCTGCTGCGTCGTGCACACGCGGTCTGCTACGCTCGCGACGAGCGGACCGCGGGGGCGCTACTCCAGGCAGGCGTCGCCGCACGATATCTCGGGAATCCGATGATGGACCGGGTCACCGTGCGCGGAGTTCCGCTGCCACGTCCTCCGGGTACCAACGTGGTCGCGTGTCTCCCGGGAAGTCGCAGTGACCGCGAAGCGAACGCGGCAGGAATTCTGCATCTGATCGCCGAGGCACGCGACGTGTACGAACACGTCGGCCCCACGCATTTCGTCTTTGCGCTTCCTCGGGACTTCGATAGACTGGCCATGTGGCGCACGTTGCGGCCACCATCAGCGGGCGCACTCGGTTGGGAACAGACGACAACCGCGGCTGGCACGGACGAGGCCGTCTCTCATGCGAGGTGCGGCCAGCTGCACGCACTCTTCGTCCAGGACGCGCTCGGTGACGTGCTGGCGGTGGCACGCGTGGCGATCGCGCTGGCCGGTACGGCAAACGAGCAGGCAGTAGGGTTGGGCGTGCCGGTGGTCACATTCGCGACATCCGGGGTGCAGGGAGATTACTATCTTCGCATGAAGATGCCGTTCTTTGGGGAGAGTGCGATTCAGGTCGAACCGAGGGCGCGGGATCTCGCCGATGCTGTGACTCGAATCGTCAAAGACGACGTGGTGCACGCCAGGATGGCGAGCGCTGGTCGCGAGCGCATGGGCAGGCCCGGGGCGAGTGCCGCGATCGTCGCCGACGTTCTTGGTCACATGCGCGCCCCTGCGACTCCGTGACGTGCGCGCGGCGCTACGTTGTCGAGGTGCACGACGTCTCGGCGACCGACCCGTCGATGGCCCAGCGCTTGCTCGACTGCGCTCCGGCGGACGCCGCGCGTCGTGCTGCGATTCTGATCGTTCCGAACTGGGGAGGGCGGGCCCCAGTCGATGCAGGCAATGCGTTGTCGCGCTCGCTGGGTCGCGCGGGAGCAACGCGCGTGCTCCATGGCTATACGCATTCTCTCGGACGCTCTCTCTTGAACGCGATCTGGTTCGGCACGGACGATGAAGGCGAGTTCGCGCGACTCGACGCCGTCGAAGCCGCGCGGCGCCTAACGTCCGGGATGGAGATCTTCAGCCGGGCCTTTGGGGGGACGCCGGAGTGGTTCTGCGCGCCGCGTTGGCAAGCGAGCGCGGCGAGCCGGCGAGCGGTTCGGCGCGCTCGGCTCGGACTGCTCGACCGGGATGAGATCGTGACGCACGACGGACGCCGCATCGCCTCGCCCGTCGTCTGGTTCGATGACGGCGTTCGTCTGGCGGCGCGCGTGATCGGATCGTTGCAACGCCGGCAGCGGGTCACCAGGGCGTTGCGCGGCCATGCAACGATCCGCATCGCCCTGCACCCTCGCGACCTCTCGCCATCGACTCGAGCGCAGGTCGCCGCGCTCTTCGACCGGATGCATCGGGATGGCTGGGAGCCAGCGAGCCTCGACGAAGCCGTCGCCCAGTCATGACCTGGAACGCCGCCGTCATCGTCACCGCGCATAACGCGGCCGGGACCATCGCCATGCCCCTTCGCGCCCTCGCGCGCCAGGTCCTTGCCACTGACTCTCGACTGCGGGTCGTCGTGGTGGATGACCGCAGTACCGACGAGACGGCCCGGCGGGCGCAGGAGCATCTGCCCGATGGTGTTCGGGTGCTGCGCGTTGTGGACCTGCCCCCTTACGGAGCGAGCGCGCGACAGGCGGCGCTCGACATTGCATGTCGCGACGCTGTGTCGGCGGTTCCGCCGGCCGACGCGCTGCTGGTCCTCGATGCGGACGCCGAGGTGCCGCCCGGATGGGTCGAGCACATGCGTGTCGCCCTGGGCGACGCCGATCTGGTCTCGTGGCCGCTCTCGTACGATCCCGCCGACGGATCGTGGCGTGCGCGCGTGCTGGCCATGCTGCAGTCTGCGGACGTCGCCTTCTACCTCCTCGCGTGTCGCGCCCTCAGCGCGTGCGGGCTGAGCGCCGGCACCTGCTTCGG
>JACMLI010000668.1 GCA_014379705.1 Gemmatimonadaceae bacterium | reverse complement strand
TCACCGCGGCGCCGTCCCTGACGGCACAGACGGCCACCAATCGCCTGACGGGCCGCGTCTCAGAGCGTGACGGCGGGCTTCCGATCGATGGGGCACAGGTGCGCATCGACGGGACCACCACCGGGACAATCACGGGAGCCGATGGGCGTTTTACCATCGGTCGCATGCAACCCGGCACGTATTCGGTCCGTGTCATCCGGATCGGGTACCTCTCCGAGGCGCGGTCGGTGACGGTCGCGGCAGGTGCCGCGGCTACGGCGGACTTCGCGCTCGCCCGCGCCCCGTACCAGCTCGAAGCGGTGGTGACTACCGCAACAGGACAGCAACTGACGCGCGAGCTGGGGAACTCGATTGCCAAGATCGAGACTGCGAAACTCGTGAAGGAACAGCCCATCCAGAGCATGCAGGATGTGCTGAATGGTCGCACGGCAGGTGTCACGACGATCGCGGCGAGTGGCACGGTCGGCGGCGGGGCGCGCGTCCGCATCCGCGGCCTCTCCTCAGCGTCGCTCTCGAACGATCCGCTCGTGATCGTGGATGGCGTGCGCGTCGAACAGGGGAGCCCTGCGATCGGGGGGCCGTTCGGCGACACGGGCGTTGGAGGCGGCCGGCCGAGTTTCCTGAACAACCTGAATCCGGAAGAGATCGAGAGCATGGAGATCGTGAAGGGTCCGTCGGCAGCGACCCTTTACGGCACCCAGTCGGCGAACGGCGTCATCGTGATCACGACGAAGAAGGGAAGCCAAAGTGCGCCGCGATGGAGCTTGTTCGCCGGCGGTGGCATTTCGCAGAACCCCTTCGAATTCCCCGCGCAGTATTACAACAAGGGCACGCGCCTCGCGGCCCCCGGCGGCGAGATCGACTGCACGCTGGTTCGTGAGGCGACGGGCGTCTGCACGCTGCAGCAGCAGTACACGCGCAACCTGCTGATGGACAAGGAGACGACGCCGTTCGGCACGGGCACTCGTCAGGCCCATGGCGCCCAGGTCACGGGCGGCAACGAATCCCTCCGCTACTTCGTCAGCGGGACGTGGGAAAACGAGATCGGCGTCCTCAAGATGCCCGATTCCGAAGTCGACTCGCTGCTGCGAGAGCGTGGCACGTCGTCAATTCCGCGTTGGCAGCGCCTGCCCAACCAGCTCACCAAGACCGGGCTGCGTGGCAACTTTGGCCTTCCGATCTTCGCCAATGGCGACCTGCAGCTGTCGAGCGGGTTCATGTCGTCCTACACGCTCCTGCCGCAGACCGGCGACAACCTGCTTGGCGTCGTCGGGACGGGTCTGTTCGGGACCGCCAACCCCGCGGCACCGAGCGCCTGGGGATTTGCGTCGCCGCGGACCGCGCTGGCCAAGGGCGTGTCACGCGACAATCGGCAGTTCATCAACTCGGCGACCGCGACCTGGCGTCCCATGAGCTGGCTCACCACACGAGTGACCGGCGGCCTGGACTATCTCCCGTGGGCCGACGAGGGACGCATTCGCAGCGGCGAAGGGTGCACGTTCTGCGGCCAGGAGTGGCAGGGCCTGCGCGCGGTGAACAAGTACAACAACGAACGGTACACGCTCGACCTTGGCGCGACGGCCAACAAGCAAGTCATGACGACGCTCAACAGCAAGACGGCGGTCGGCGTGCAATGGAACCGCGATTCGCGCGTCGTCACGTTCAACAGCGCCGAGATCCTGCCGCCAGGCGGGTCGACGATCGATGCCGGCGCCCAGAAGTCATCCAGCGAGAACACCGCGCAATTCGTGACGTACGGCGTGTACATCGAACAGCAGTTCGCCTGGAAGGACAAACTGTTTGTAACCGGCGCGGTGCGTCGCGACCAGAACAGCGCCTTCGGGCAGGACTTCGGCGCCGCGGTCTATCCCAAGGCGACGGTGTCATGGGTCGTGACCGAGGACGGGGGCGCACGCTGGATCAACAACTTCCGCCCGCGCATTGCGTGGGGTGAATCCGGCCAGCAGCCCGACGCCAACGCGTCGATCACCTTCCTGAACCCGGTGACATCCACGGTGCTGCAGGGTGAGGTCCCGGCCGTGACGTTCGGGGCGCTCGGCAACTCCGGCCTCAAGCCGGAGCGGTCGCGCGAACTCGAGGGCGGTTTTGACTTCACGACGCTGCGCAACCGCGTGTCGCTCCAGGTGACGTATTACGACAAGAGCACCGAAGATGCGATCGTGCGTCGCGACATCGCGCCCTCGCAGACCGCCGGGCAGGCGATCTTCGACAACGTGGGCACGGTGAGCAACAAGGGTCTCGAGGTGTCGCTCAACGCGCGCATGCTGGACATGGACGCACTGCGCTATGACGCGCAGGTCGAGGCGTCGTGGAACAAGAACCGCCTTGAGTCCCTCGCGCCGGGCATCAAGCCCTTCGGTGGCTTCGGCTACCAGAATGCGCCAGGACAGCCGCTCTTCTCGCACTACTGGCCGACGATCAGGTCGTTTGCCGATGCGAACGGCGATGGCGTGATCGTGCCGAGCGAAATCGTGACCACCAATGGCGTGGCCGTGCATGGAGGTCCCAGCGTGCCGACCCGGACGATCTCCCTCAACAACACCATCGGGTTGTTCCGCGACAAGGTGCGCGTGAACGGGTTGCTCGACTATCGTGGCGGCAACGTGATGCACCAGATCAGCGACGGGTTCGCGTGTGCCCTCGGCCCCAACAACTGCGCCGCGACGCACGTGAAGGGAACGCCCCTCGCCGACCAGGCGCGAGCCGTCATCGCGGGCGGAGCGTTAGGCGCGTATTGGGAGAAGGGCGACTTCATGCGACTGCGCGAGGTCTCCGCGACCTTCGAACTGCCGCGGTCGCTCACGTCGTTCGCGCGCTCGAAGACCGCGAGCCTCGTGCTCAGCGGGCGCAACCTGTGGCTCTGGACCAAGGAGTATTCGGGCGCCGATCCGGAATCGACCACCACCGGCACCGACGCGACGCCCTACAGCTTCGTGCAGCAGGCGCAGAACCGCTACTTCACCTTCCGCGTCAACCTCGGCTACTGATGCGCCCTCATTCGAACATTCGACCGGAGACCGACATGGTCACGCTCACTTCGCCCACCCGCGCGCATCGTCGCGTGACGTCGCGGCGCGTGTTGCTCGTGGCGGCCCTCGCAGGCCTGACCGCCTGCTCGACGGACCGCATCCTCAAGGTAGAACGGCCGGACATCATCGATCCCGGTTCACTGGACAACAGCGGAGGCGTCACGGCGCTCTACGCCGGCGTGATCGGCGACCTCTCCAATACGATGGCGACAAATCTCGGCGTGATCAGCTCTACCGGGTTGATGGCGGATGAACTGCGCTTCGGCGCCACGCCTCCGGAGATTCGCCAGATGGACCAGCGCGCGGCGCCGAAATCCAACACGCTGGTCGCCACCGTATACCGCAACGTGCAGCAGCTCCGCGGGCAGGCCGATCGCGCCGCCGTTGCGCTCAAGGGGCAGAAAGCAGATGACGTGCGGGTCGGAGAGATGCAGGCCATCTCCGGCTTTGCGCACGTGATCCTCGCGGAAATGTTCTGCTCCGGTGTGCCGCTGGCCGAGCCGTTGGAGGACGGAGATCCGCTGACGACAACGGCGGTCCTCCAGGCTGGCCTCGCCAAGCTCACGGAAGCAGCGACGAGCGCCGGAGCGGACGCAAGGATACGCAATCTCGCCGCGGTGGTGCGCGGTCGCGCGCTCCTCGACCTGGGCCAGTTCGACCAGGCTGCCGCCGCCGTCGCCGGCGTCCCAACCGACTTCTCGTACACGACGCTGCACGCCACGACCACCGCGTACCAGCGGAACGGGTTCAGCGACTACATGTTCAACTTCGACGGGATCCTCGTCTCCAACCGCGAGGGCACGAACGGGTTGAACTTCGCCACGGCCGCGGATCCGCGCGTGGTCATCGAAGGAACGGGGGCTCCCTCGCGCTTCGACGGCCAGACGCCTCGCTACTACCTGTCTCGCGCGAACAGCTTCACGTCGCGGATGCCGCTCGTCACGGGCGTCGAGGCACGGCTCATCGAGGCAGAAGCGGCCCTCCGGGCCGGCAACACGGCGTTGTGGCTGACCAAGCTCACTGGTGCACGTGCGCCGTTCGGCATGACAGCGCCGGCGGACCCGGGCACCGCAACAGCGCGCGTGGACCTCATGTTCCGCGAGCGCGCTTTCGCCCTGTTCGCGTCCGCCCACCGCCTCGGAGACCTGCGGCGCCTGGTGCGGCAGTACCAGCGTGGGGCGGAGACGGTCTATCCGACGGGCGCGTACCACAAGGATGGATTGCAGCTCGGGACCGACCTGCAGTTCGTGATTCCGCAAACGGAGGAGAACAACCCGAAGTACACGGCCTGCATCGATCGCGCGGCCTGAGGACGAACGCCGGACCAGAACGAACCCCCCGGGCGCGAAGGCGCTCGGGGGGTTCTTCTTTGCCGCAGCGCATGAATATGGTCGGCCTTCACCGCCCTTTTCTCTTGCCGCATCTGGGACGAGGCGCGCGACGCCCCCTTCTTGCGGACGGTTGCGGACCGTCGTAGTCTCGGAATTGGATACAAAAGGTGATCCGCCGGGCCTTCCGGCGGTCAACTCCAGCCGAGGACCCTCCATGGCCTCATCGTTCGTTAGGCGACTCCTCCTCGCGTGCGCCCTTGCCGGCGTAGCCCGCGAGGCCGCTAGCCAGGCGCCCACCGCCGGGCGCATCACCGGCCGAATCACGGACCGCGACGGCGGGGCGCCGATCGACGGCGCCCAGGTCCGTGTCGATGGCACCAACATTGGCGCGATCAGCGGCTCCGACGGCCGCTACGTGATCACGCGCGTGCAAGCCGGCACCTATCAGTTGCGAGTGATTCGCATCGGCTATCTCTCGGCGACGCAAAGCGTGACGCTGCGTGCCGAGGGGGCGAGCGCCGACTTCACCCTCATCAAGGCGCCGTACCAGCTGGAAGCCGTCGTCACGACGGCGACCGGGCAACAGCTGACGCGCGAACTGGGCAACTCGATCGCCAAGATCGACGCCTCGAAGCTCGTCGCTGAGGCGCCCATCACGTCGATGCAGGACGTGCTCAACGGCCGGACGGCCGGCGTCACGATGCAGGCCTCGAGTGGCACGGTGGGCGGCGGGTCGCGCATCCGCATTCGCGGCATCAGCTCCGCGTCGCTGTCCAACGATCCGCTGATCCTCGTCGACGGTGTCCGCATGGAGCAGTCGTCCCCGGCGATGGGGGGCACGCTCTTCATCGGTGGGGGGCGGCCAAGCTTCCTCAACAACCTGAATCCCGAGGACATCGAGAGCCTGGAGGTGGTCAAGGGACCATCGGCCGCCACGCTCTATGGCACGCAGGCCGCCAACGGCGTCATCGTCGTCACCACCAAGAAGGGGCGTGCCGGTCCGCCGAAATGGACGGTGTTTGGCGAAGGGGGCCTCTCGTGGGATCCCGCGGAGTACCCGGGGATCTACTACACGGACGGTCGTGCCCCGAATGGCACGCCGCGCGCCTGCCTCCAGTGGCAGGCGGTCGCGGGACAGTGCACGATCACCCAGACGTACACCCGGAACCTCCTCGAGGACGCGGCGACGACGCCGATCGATCGCGGCCAGCGACAGCAGTATGGCGTGCAGTTGACCGGCGGCACCGAGGCCTCGCGCTACTACGTGAGTGCCGACTGGGAGAACGAACTCGGCCTCCTGCGCATGCCGGCCGCGGAGATCGACTCGCTCCTCAGGGAACGCGGGACCGAGACGATCCCGCGCAACCAGCGCATCCCCAATCAGCTCACGCGCGGCAACGTGCGCGCCAACCTCGGCGTGCAGCTGTCGCCGCAGGCGGAGCTGGCCGTGAACAGTGGCTACCTGAACGCCTACAACCTGCTCCCGCAGACCGGTGACAACCTGCAGGGCGTGATAGGCTCCGCATTGTTTGGCAACCCGAATCCGGCCCTGAGCAACCAGTGGGGCTTTGCCCCGCCGAGCCAGGGATTCGCCAAGCAGGTCTCGCGCTACACCAACCAGTTCCTCAACTCGGCGAACCTCACCTGGCGCCCGACGTCGTTCCTCTCGACGCGCGCCACTGTCGGCGTGGACTGGATGGGGTTCAACAACGAGGCGAACGTCGCCAACGGCCAGGGCTGCAGCACGTGCGGCATCGAGCGCCAGGGGACGCGCACGATCGACAAGTGGAACAATGCGCGCTGGACGGTCGACTTCAATGCCGCCACGAACTTCAACCTCACGTCGTCGCTCAATTCCAAGACGGCGGTGGGCATCCAGTGGAACCGCGATCGCCTCACGGGCAGCCTGAGCACGGCGCAGATCCTGCCGCCCGGTGGCACGACCATTGATGCCGGATCCCAGAAGACCTCGGGCGAGCAGACCGTGGAGACCGCGTCCCTGGGGCTCTATGTGGAGGAGACGCTCGGATGGAAGGATCGCCTGTTCCTGACCGGCGCGCTGCGCCGCGACCAGAACTCGGCGTTCGGCGCCTACTTCGGGTCGATCGTGTATCCCAAGGCCACGATGTCATGGGTCGCGCTCGAGAACCCGGATGCGCTGTGGATCAACCAGCTGCGTCCGCGCTTCGCCTTCGGTGAATCGGGGCAACAACCCGCGGCGACGTCGGCGATCACGTTCCTGACACCGACCACCACGACCGTCTTCGGCCTCGGTGACCGGCCGGCCGTGACGTTCGGTGCGTTAGGCAACAACACCATCAAGCCGGAGCGGTCGCGGGAGATCGAGACGGGATTCGACCTCACCTCCTGGCACAACCGGCTCTCCGTGCAGGTGACGTACTACTCCAAGGAAACGACCGACGCCCTCGTCAACCGCCCGCTGCCGGGCTCCCTCGGCGCGGGTGCGTCGCGCATCGAGAACGTCGGCGTGGTGACGAACAAGGGCTTCGAGATATCGGCGAACACGCGCGTCTGGGACTCGGACAACATCCGGTGGGACCTGGGCGTCGAGGCATCCAGCAATCGCAACAAGCTCGTGTCACTCGCGGAGGGCATTCCGCCGCTCACGGGATTCGGCTTCCAGAATCGGCCGGGATTTCCCCTCTTCGGGTTGTGGTGGCCCAGGCTCACCGGCTTCAGCGACGCCAACGCGAACGGTACCATCGAGCCATCCGAGATCACGGTCACCGACACCGCGGTCTTCAACGGCCCCACGGTGCCGGTGCACACCATCACCGTGACGAACTCGTTCGGCCTGCTGCGCGACCGCCTGCGCATCAGCGGCATGCTCGACTACCGCGGTGGGTTTGTCTCACACAACGTGAACGGCCTTTTCCAGTGCGCGTTCAGGCAGAACTGCGCAGCGCTTCACGTGAAGAACTACGACCTCGAGGAACAGGCCAAGGCCGTCGCTGGTCCGCGCGCGTTTGGCGCCTACGGCGAAGACGCCACGTTCCTCCGATTCCGCGAACTCTCCGTGCAGGTGACGTTGCCCCGCAGCGTGCAGCGGCTCCTCCGCACGAGCAACGGGACGGCACAGGTCACGGGCCGAAACCTCGCGATCTGGACGGACTTCACGTCGTGGGACCCGGAGAACAACACGTCGGGTACCGACGGTCCGAACTACAACTTTGTGCAGCAGGCGCAGCCCCGGCAGTTCATGGTCCGCCTCAATCTCACCTACTAGGAGGCCGACGATGTCCTCGACACCTCTCCTCCCGGTCATGCGATACCATCCGGCTCGCGCCTTCGCGCTCGTGTGCCTCATCGCTGGCTGCTCGACCGATCGCCTGCTGAAGGCGGATCGTCCCGACCAGATCGACCCCTCCGGACTCTCGACGGACCTGCAGGGCGCCGGTGCGCTCCATGCGGGTGCCATCGGTGACTTCACCGTGGCCATCAATGGCGGCACCGGTGGCGGGGCAGGGAACGGTCAGATCATGGCCTCCGGCTACCTGTCCGACGAATTCAAGTTTGGTGGCACGCCTCCAGAACTGCGCGAGATGGACCTGCGCGCCGTGCGCGAGCAGAACGGCGCGTGGCTGCAGACCTATATCGACCTGCATCGAGCGCGCGAGTCCGCCGAGCGTGCGGTGACGGCGCTCAAGGTGGTGGCGCCGACGGATCCGCGACTCGGCGAGTTGCTGGCCCTGCAGGCCGCCTTGATGACCATCCAGGGCGAGAACTATTGCAGCGGTGCGCCATTGAGCACCACGCAGCCCGAGCTGACCTACGGCGATCCGCTCACGACGCAACAGATCATGACGTTGGCCGTCACCAGGGCCGACGCTGCGATCGCCGCCGCCGGCTCGAACACGTCATTCCGAAACCTCGCGCTCGTGATCAAGGCGCGCGCGCAGGTGAATCTTGGCCAGCACAGCGCAGCAGCGGCGACCGCGGGGCCCGTGCCGACCGCATTCGAGTACCGCGTGACGCATGGCCTCGCGACAGGACGGCAGCAGAGCTTCACCTGGTCGTACATGTACAACACGCAGGCACTCCTCGTAGCCGACCGCGAGGGCACCAACGGATTGGACTTTGCCACGGCCAATGATCCACGCCTTCCGATCGATGGAGATGGCAGGCCGTCGACGTTCGACCTCGTCACGCCGCGGTACTTCTTTCGGAAGTACAACGTCCAGAACCACTCGGTGCTCGTGGCGAGTGGCGTCGAAGCGCGGCTCATCGAGGCGGAAGGGGCCCTGCAGGCGGGCACCGTTCCGCTGTGGCTGCAGAAGCTCGGCGAGGCGCGGCAGCCGTTCTCGATGGCCGTCCCAGTGGACCCGGGCACCGCGGCCGCACGGGTCGACCTGATGTTCCGTGAGCGCGCGTTCTCGCTCTTCGGTACCTCGCATCGTGTGGGCGACCTCCGACGCCTCGTCAGGCAGTACGGGCGTGGGGCGGAAACGGTCTGGCCGACGGGCGCATATCACAAGGACAACATCACGCGCGGCACCGACCAGAACATCACCGTTCCGATCTCGGAGAAGAACAACCCGAAGTTCACTGGCTGCCTCAATCGCGGCGCCTGAGGGCAGGGTACGACGCAACCCCCGGGCGCTCTCGCGCCCGGGGGTTGCTTGTTACTCGCCACGGAGGTCCGTGGGAGGCTGGCGTGACATCTGCACCAGTCCCCATCCCACCAGAAGAGCGGCAACGATGAAGAGCGGGATCCGGAACGCCACGGGCAGCACAATGGCGAGGGCGAGGGGAATGATCGCGAGGACGCAGGTGAGGAGCCACCGCTCCGACGGCCTGGGCTTGTTCGATTGGTTGGACATGACGACTCCACGCGACGCGAAGGCGCCGCTGGCGAGAGTTGGATGGGTGTATCGTCGGCGTGGCCGACGCGCATCGAGTCGCGGCGCTCCCTCTGGATCGAGGTGCGGTGCGCGGTGCTCAACTACTGGAGGAACACCCCATCCGGTGGAGCCATCGCCTGGTACGGTGCCACATGGTGCGGCCACGGCACGCGTCGCGTGCGGTGAGCGCCCCCGTGGCTGGCGCGCGGCGCGTGCGCCTGGCGCTTCGTCGACTCAGCGCGCCAGACGTTCGGCGCTGATCCTGCGCCACTCCCGCTCGAGCGCCGTTCGACCAACGAGCGAGCAAACCCCTGGACACCGGCGCGCTCCGCCAGCCCCGGCGCATCGCTCGACGCAACCTCCACGGGCCGCGCGATGCGCTCGTCCACGCGCGCGCCCGCACCCATCCCACCCCGGCTCGGCGAGAGCGAGGCGTGGAGGACGAAAAGCAGGAGGGCGGCCAGCGCGGAGCGGATCATCCCCCGAAAGCTAACAACCTCGGGAGGGCGTCTCAGGGTATGGGGCCGGGACAAACGACACTGGGCTCCGGCCCCCGGCATACAGCCGCCGGGGCATGCTTCGACGGAGCGACGCGGTCCTTCAGGCCATCGCCTGGCCGAAGCCGAGCACGTGGCCGTCCGGATCGCGGACGGCGAACTCCAGCATGTGGTACGACTCCTGGACGATCGGCCCGTACACCACCGTCGCCCCGCGCAGCACGAGCTCCTCGTGGAGCGCCTTCGCATCGTCGACCCACATGAACGCGTCCCACGTACCTCCCTGCGCCTCGCTCGGCACGATGCGGTCCGCCGCTTCCACGCGGCGGAGCATGATCGCAAATCCGTCCCGCTCACACATCGCGAACTCCGCGGGTTCCCCGGCGCTGTATATCGTCGCGAACCCGAACACATCGCGAAAATACGTCGCCGTCGCGGCCACATTGGCGACGGGAAAGTACGGAGCACTGCGCAGCACTCGGGCCATGGAATCCTCACGGCATTCAGGTCATTCCCTCAGGGCGTCGATAGGATCGACACGCACGGCGCGCCGCAGCGGAGCCCAGGAGGCCAGCGCCGTCACGGCGATGACGATCATGGCGATCGCGCCCCAGGTCGTGGGGTCCCCGGGGGTTATCCCGAACAACAGCGAGGTCAGGACGCGCGCCGTCGCGGCTGCGGCGAGCCCGCCCGCGACCAGGCCCACGAGCGTGATCGCGAGCCCTTCGCGCATCACGAGCCATCGGATCGTGCCCGGAGGCCCTCCCACGGCCACGCGAATCGCGATCTCGCGCTTCCGCTGTTCCACGAGCGACGCCATGACGCCGTAGAGACCAAGACTCGCGAGCAGCAGGGCGGTGCCGGCAAAGATCATCAGCAGCACGGCGTAGAATCGGTCGCGCGCCGTTGCCTCGTCGACGAGGGACACCATGGTGCCGAGTCGCGTGGCCGGGAGTTCGGGATCGGCCCGGCGCAGGGCGTCGCGTAACGCGGCCAGGACCGCTGTCTCGGGCATCGAGGTGCGCACGACGAGCGCCATGGGGCGCTGCACGTGCTGCGCATGCGGGATGTAGATCTGCGGCTCGCCGTCGCTGCGCGGGCCGGCGTTGCGTACGTGCCTGACGACGCCGACGATCGTGGCCCACTGGCCGGGGTCGCGGTTGGGGTTGAGCCGCTTGCCCACCGCCGACGCGCCGGGCCAATGCTTCTGCGCCAGCACCTCGTCGATGACGATCACCGGAGGGTTGCCGCGCTTGTCATCGGCGGTGAAATCGCGGCCCTCGAGCATCGCGATCCCCGCCACCTTGAAGTAGTCCGGCGTGGACACCGCGTACTCCGCGTGCAACTCGGCACTCCCCACCTGTGGCTCGGGAATCGCGTAGCTCCCACCCCAGCCTTCCCCGCTCATCGGCAACGGATACACGGCGGCGGATTGGCCGGCAGGGAGTTGGGTCATCTCGTCCTTCAAGCGCTCATAGAGCGCCAGCGTCTTGAAAGCGGAATCGTAGCGGGCGCGCGCCGGGTCCACGCGGAGGAAGTACGCACCGTCGGCGCGAACGCCGGTGTCCACGTCGCGCAGGGCGAGGAGGCTCTTCCCTAACAAGCCCGCCGCGACGAGGACGACGACCGCCATCGCCACCTGGCCGCCCACGAGCACCCGACGGAGCCGCCGCCCGGTGCCGTCGCTCGAGCCCCGGCCTCCCTCGCCCAGCGCGCCGCGCAGTTCTTCACGCGACTGCTGCACCGCGGGGGCGATGCCCACCAGCATGCCGGTGACTACCGACGCGACGATGGAGAACACCACCACCATGGGGCCGAAGCCGGCATCGTCGAGGCGCGGAATGCCGCCGGCGTTCCCCGCTGCGACGCGCGAGGCGACCCACGCCAGCCCAAGTCCCAGGGCACCGCCGGAGAGCCCGAGCACGGTGCTCTCGGTGAGCAGCTGCCTGACGAGTCGCGACCGTCGCGCGCCGAGTGCCAGGCGCACGGCGAGCTCACGTCGACGTGCCGCGCCACGGGCCACGAGCAGCCCCGCGACGTTGGCGCAGGCGATCAGCAGGATCAGGAGCACGGCCCCGCCCAGCATGGCGAGCGCGGGCACGACGCTCCCCACCATCTGCTCGCGAAGCGGGACCGCAGCGAGGCGCCAGGCAGGGACGTTAGGCGGAGAGTAGCGATCGGGAAACGCCGACTGGAACTGGCGCTCGAGTGCCGTCATGTCCCCCTGGGCGCGAGTCTCACTGGCGTCGCTCCGCCTGGTGCCGAGGACACCGAGGAACTGGCTGCCGCGCTCGTCCCCGCGCAGGTGCTCGAACGAGTTGGCGATCCACAGGTCGGCGCGCTCGCGCAGGAAGCCGATCGGTGCGTCCGGGAAATTGACGCCGGCCGGCATCACGCCCACGATGGTGGTGGCGAGCCCGCCGATGTTCACGCTGCGGCCGAGCACCGTTGCCTCTCCACCGAAGCGACGCCGCCAGAGGGCATGACTGATCACGGCGACGCGTTCCCCGCCGGGGGCCCCGTCGCCGGGCTGCAATCCGCGCCCGATCGCCGCATCGACGCCTAACGTGCGGAACAGGTTCGGCGTGACCGAATAGCTGCTCACGCGCTCGGCGTCTTCGCCGGGAACGACCAGTGCCGTCGGCTGGGGCGTCACCGCCGCCACGTCGGCGAACGAGGGTGCCAGCCGCTCGACCATGTCGAAGTACTCGGGGACGGAGACGGCGGCATTACCTCCCTGGTAGCCGTTCCACAGGACCGAGGTGCGTTCCGCGTTCCGGTAGGGCAGGGGGCGCAGCAGGACCGCATCGATCACGCGGAAGATCGTGGCGTTGGAGCCCACGGCGACGGCGATCGTGAGCACCAGCAGGAGCGTGAAGAGGGGATTGCGGCGGAACGTCCGCGCCGCGAACGCGACGTCGGCGCGGAGATCATTGAACCACTCGGTGCGCTGCATGTCGGTCTCCATGGCGTGTCGGATGTCGCGCAACTCGGCGCGGACGCGTTCGGGGTCGCCAAACCGGGCGATGGCCTGGGCGCGGGCGTCAGCCGGCGGGGTGCCCTGCTTAATGAGGTGGCGGGTGTGCAGCTCGATGTGGCCCGCGATTTCGCCATCCACTTCGTCGTCGGCAGCAACGGGCCACGGACTTCCGGGCAGGCGTCGCGCTTTCTTCCACCAGGCCCGCATCATGTCGTGCTGAGGACGCGGGCCACCGCGCCGGCGAAGTGCTGGTAGCGCTCGAGCTCCTGCCGAAGCTCGTTCCGCCCCTGGGGCGTGAGGGCGTAGACCTTGATGCGGTTGCCGAGGTCCGAGGTGCCCCAGGACGCCTCCACCATCCCGCGTCGCTCGAGTCGGTAGAGGGCGGGGTACAGCGAGCCTTCCTCGATGCGGAGGGCGTTGTCGGTGGTCTCCTCGAGCCATCGAGCGACGGCGTACCCGTGCCGGGGCCCCCAGGCGAGGGTCTTCATGACCAGGAGGTCGAGGGTGCCCTGGAGGAGCTTGCCGTTGGGAGTGGTCATTTCGGGCGCTCTGGGTGGTCGAAGCGTACTTAGGACATCTAGGCAGCTTGAAGGGTTTGAAGGGCGAGCGGGGGGAACTGCGAGCGGGAGATACCGCAAGCGGGGAAGCCTTCGAGCGGGCAAGGCAGTCCAGGTGCTTTCGCGACCCAGCGCCGGCTCCCTGTTCGCGCGGTCCCCCGATCGCAGT
>JACMLI010000086.1 GCA_014379705.1 Gemmatimonadaceae bacterium | reverse complement strand
ATCGTCGCATTTGTCTCCACGGGTCGGGATTCGGTGTCCGCGCGGGAGGCCCTCGCGGTCATGGGGCCGGATACGGGGCTTCTCGTCTCCACTGGCATCCGTCGCCTCGACGGGACGCCGCTGCTGGCGATGAATCGTCGCCTTCCTCCTGCTCCCGTCACGCCGCCTGCCCTTGTGGACTCGGGCCGGGTCGGGCAGATGTTCAACAGCGGCGGGACGGCCATGTACGAGACCTTGGCCCCAGTGCGGCGCGACGGGCGGACGGTGGCGCATGTCGTCAGCGTCCGCTCGCTGACGGCGTCGCCGACCACGCTCAAGACGGTGGAATCACTCGCGGGCGCGTCGGGGGTCCTCTGGGTGGGCAATGCCGACGGAACAGAGTGGACCGACCTGCAGTCTGCCCTTGGCCCCCGGCCCATTCACGTCGGCGACACGGAGATTACCGAAGGCGGCGTAAGGCGCCTCGTGAGCGCCGCACCGATTCCGGGGACGCCCCTGCTTATCGCCTCCACCGTGGCTGCGAACCAGGCGGGGGCGTCCCTGAAGGGATTTCTCTGGACCCTCGTGCTCATCGCCATCGCCATCGTTGCTGCCGGTGCGACCGCTGGATGGATCGTCATCCGCCAGGTGACCAATCCATTGGTCGACCTCACCGCCGCCGCCGAAGCGATCGCTGCTGGACACAGGGCCAACCTCCCCGCGCGCGCATCACGCAACGATGAGATCGGACGCCTGAGCGACGCCTTCGGCACCATGTCGGGGCGCGTCACCGACGCGCGCGAGCACCTCGAGCGGCAGGTCCGCGAGCGCACGGCGGAGCTGGAACGCACGCAGCGTGAGCTCATCCAGCGCGAGAAGCTTGCGGTCCTCGGCCAGCTCGCCAGCAGCGTGGGCCATGAGTTGCGAAACCCACTCGGCGTCATGTCGAACATCTCGTACTACCTGAGTACGGCGCTGACCGACGTACCCCCGAAGGCGCGCGAACACCTCGCGATGCTGCGTCGCCAGGTGGGACTCGCCGAGAGGATCGTCACGGACATCCTCGACTTTACACGCGTGAAGCAGCCGGAGACGGCCACGGTCCCGGTGGAAGCCTTCGTCGACGCGCAGCTGCAGCGCGTCACGCTGCCGGAGACCGTGCGAGTGGAACGTTCTGTCGCGCCGGGCGTCCCCGACATGTCGGCCGACCCGTTCCAGGTGGGCCAGGTGCTCTACAACGTGCTGACCAACGCCGCGCAGTCGATGGAGCCACGCGGGGGCGTACTCGGAGTGCGCGCGCATGGCACCAATGGCAGCGTCTTCATCGACGTGACCGACGAAGGCCCCGGCGTGCCCGAGGAGCATCACGAGCAGATCTTCGAGCCGCTCTACACAACCAAGTTGCGTGGGATCGGCCTCGGGCTCTCTGTGTCGCGCACCCTTGCCCAGGCCAACGGGGGCACCCTGCGCGTTGCCCAGTCGAGTGCCCGGGGCACCACCTTCCGCCTCGAAGTTCCCTCGGCGAGGGCGAATTGACCCTCGAGCGACGCATCGCGGTGGTCGATGATGACGATGCCATGGTGGAGACGCTCTGCGATATCCTCGAGCTCCACGGATGGGAAACGGTGCGTGCGAAGGACGGCCTGGAGGCGGTGGATGTCGTGCTGAAATCCGGAGTGAGGGTCGTGCTGATGGACGTCCGCATGCCGCGCATGAACGGCGTCGATGCACTCGTGGAGATCAAGCGTCGATCCCCGAACATCAACGTGGTGCTGTTCACGGCAAGTGCCGCCCAGGAGCTGCTGCAGCGCGCGGAGCGCCACGGCGTGGCGCGAATCCTCAAGAAGCCGGTGGACGCGCGCGAGTTGCTCTCGGTCCTCGACGGATTGCTCGCCAGCGGCTGAGCGCGCGCGCCCCTTGGGGGGGCGGGCGCGCTCGTGGCCGTGGCACCAGTGCTACATGCGACGGCGGATGTCGTCCTTGAGCGAGTCGGCGATCACCGACGATTGGAGGAGTGCGCGCGCGCGATCGACGCGTGACGTGACGAGCTCCGGACGCTTGAGCTGCTGCCAGAGCACCGCAGACTCGAACGACGCGCGCAGTTCCATCGCGGGGTCACCGAAGCGGTTGGCATCGGTTGCGAGTTCATCGAGCGTGTGGGCCGCGCGCCAGGCATCATCGGCATACAGGTAATTCAGGGCGAGACGCCACAGGGCGGTCCCCGCGAACTCGCCGCCGCTGCGCTGGTCCTCGATGAGCTTGCGATAGATGCGCCTGGCCTCGTCGACACGGCCGTTGTAGGTCGCGTCTTCGGCCTTCGCCAGGGCGCTGCGCACGGCGATCGGGTCGATGGTGGTGGTCGTGCGGACCGTCGTGCTCGCGAAGGCCCGGTCGCGCGACTGGGCACCAACGATCGCGGGCAGCAACGACAGCCCGATCGAGAAAAGGAGACGGGATGACATGGGTGAGAACCTCCGTCGGACGGGAACGAGTCCCAGGAGCGCCACGCGGCGATGGCGCGTGAATGGCTTGACACGCCGCATGGACTCGGACAGCGATGCACCCCGTCGCGTTCGATGGTGTGTGACGAACCGAATGTCGGCGGGGACCCGCGGTGTCGGAGTTGTTGCGGGCCAATTTCGTCGCACCGGCGAAGGCCGGTGCCCCGTGTCTTTGCCCTGACGCGCCGTGAACGACTCTGGACTCCTGCCTTCGCAGGAGCGACGAACTAGGGAATGGACCTTCGGGTGCGAAATTCCCCAGTGGCCCGCAGCGGCAGCCCCTCTGCCGAATCGGAGATCGCGAACGTCAGCGTGAAGCGCGCGCCACCGCCTGGCGCGTCATCGATCGCGATCGTCGCGTCGTGCAACGCGACGAGGTCGCGCACCACGGCGAGGCCAATGCCACTGCCGTCGGTGGTCCCCTTGTTGCCCAGGCGCACGAAGGGCTCCCACATGCGTCGGCGGTCCTGCGTCGGTATGCCCGGGCCCTGGTCCGTGATGACGACGCGGGCCACCTGGCCAATGCGCTCGAGTTCGATGGCGATCACCTGGCCCTTGGGGCCGTACTTGAGCGCGTTGTCGAGCAGGTTCACGACGATCTGTCGCATCGCGCGCGGGTCGACCATGCTGAAGATGCGCGACGGCGCGTCGGCGATGATGCGCATGCCCTTCTGGCTCGCAACGGGCACGTAGCCTTCGACGATCTCCTCGATCAATTCGCCGAGGTCCGTGCGTTCCTTCTCCACGCGGGCGCGGTCGGCGTCGATGTGGGAGAAGAGCAGGATGTTCTCGACGAGGTCGCCGAGCCTGCGCGCCTCGCGACTCACGATGCTCAGCCAGCGCGCCCGCTCCTCCTCGTCCCGCTCGCGCTTGAGCTGCAGCGTTTCCGTGAACATGCGGATCTGGGCGAGCGGGGTGCGCAGCTCGTGGGACACGCTGGCGACGAAGTCGCGGCGCGCGCGGGTGAGCTGGCGCTCGCGCCAGAGCCCGACGCCTGCCACGATCGCCAGCAGGAGCGCGACGATCGGCAGCATCGCGTCGACGGGGAACGCCATGCGCCGTTCGGATCCCTCTCGTGTGTAGGTGAACTGCAGCGCGGCGCGATAGCTCGCGTTGAGGTTCGCGCGGATGTCCTCGACCAGTGTCGGGTGCAGCGTCGCCGACGCGCTGAACCCCCCGGGCCCGGTGCGGAACACGAACTCCCCCTCGATCTCGCCGGCAAAGCGCGGGCGCGACTCGTAGAGCACGGCCCCCTGGGCGTCGAAGAGACGGATCGCGATGAGCGAGTCGGTGCGCGACCGGTCCATGCCGTAGCGGAAGCCCGGATCGATGAACGACCCGGGGAGCAACGGCAGGTCGCGCATCACCGCGTCGCCCACCTGCTTCCACCCGATGCGTCGCGTGTACGTGAAGCCGTAATAGGCGAGGTCGTCGCCCGAGTGCGCGCGAAGCGCGGTGTAGCCGACGGACACGGGCTCCGGCAGGTCGGCCATGAGCCAGACGAGCGGTTCGAGGCGACGCTCGGTGGGCGCGGGGCGCATGCGGATCATCTCGGCGATGCGCACCCCCATGGCCTCGCCTGCGGCCCCGCCGGCGCCGCGGTATGCACCGGTACGGACGTCGACGCGGAAGAAGCCGCGGTTGGCATCGTCGACAGCGAACCCGATGAGGTCCATCTCGCGCGCCGCGACGTCGACGAAGCGGTCGAAGTCCGGCGGGGGATCGCCGGGACGCGGGCGCGACCCATAGACCGAGGCGAGGATGCGCAGGCGGCTCCCCTCGAAGACGCCGAAGGCGCGGTCACCGAAGAGGCGCGCGCCCAGGCTCGCATATTCGCGGATCGCCGCGTCGGCGGTCTGGTGGCGCTGCTCGTTGAGCGAGCGAAAGACGAGCGCGCTGATGATCGAGAGCGCGGTCATCGTGAGCAGCAGGGCGGCAAACACCGCCGTGCCAAAGGTCGGCAGCGACCGCCCCCGCCAGACCCGCTCGAACATCGTCAGGCCTGGCCGCGCAGGATGGCGCCCACGCGCGCCCGCGTCGAGGCGCCGAGCTTGAAGAGCACCTGCTCCGTGTGGTTCCGCGCCGTGTACGTGCTCAGGCCTAACGACTCGGCGATCTCGGCGTTCGACATGCCCTGGGCGAGCAGGCGCGCGACCTCGACCTGCCGCTCGGTGAGGCCGTAGCGCTCCTGGAGCACGTCGTCCCCCAACGAGCCGTTGCTGGCTGGCCCCTCGTCGTTCGCGGCCCGGCGCAGGTGGGCGGCGATGCGCGCCATGAGTTCGACGACGCCGAACGGCTTCGTGACGTAGTCGTCGGCCCCGAGCCGGAAGCCCTTCACCTTGTCGGACTCGAGCCCGCGCGCACTCAGGATGAGCACAGGCGACTGCACGCCGCGCGAGCGCAGCTCCTCGAGCACGTAGTATCCATCGCGATCAGGAAGGCCGAGGTCGAGCACCACGAGGTCGGGCGTATCGCGCGCGGCGGCTTCGAGGGCCCCCTTGGCCGAATCGGCAACCGTGGCCTTGTGGCCCTCGTGCTCGAGGTTCCGCTTGAGCCCACTCGCCAGGTCCGCGTTGTCTTCAACGATGAGGATGCGCTTCATGGGCGGAAGGGGACGTGCACCGGAGGAGGGTGAAGGTGAGTAGCCATGGGGAAAGGTCGTCGTGACCGGGGGAAACATCGTGGGTGAAATGACCCATGCCGGTCCCCCATCCGTGGGGGCGTTCGACGTCCCGGAAAAGCGGCCCCAAGCTGTTGCGCCGCTGGCGCTTGCGCTACCCATGGGGGAGTGCTCGTGACGATGCCCGGGGCAGGAGCTCCCGGGCATCAGTGATGTGGTGCAGGCGCGGCCAGCCTACTGCCGTGTCGCGAGTCCTTCGAGGGTGATGCGGTACTCCTTCGCCGTGGCGTCGTACGTGATCGAGTAGGCGTTGGGGTAGGCGCCGGCCTTCTGGACCTTCTGCGCCACGCCAATGGGCAGGATGATGCCCGCGGGCTTGTCTTTCATCGACTCGATGTACGCCTTGGTGATCATCGGTTCGAGGAAGATGAACGTGCCGTCCCAGGTGCCGTAGATGAACGTCGACGTGAAGGTCTTGTTGTTCGGCGGCGGCTGCAGTTCGCCCGACGCGACGTCGAGCCAGTGCATGCCCATCATCGGCACGGCGGCGGCCGGCGCAGGAACCCCAGCGAGCACCGAGCCGGCAACGTAGCCCGCCGGGATGTACTCGGCGGTCGGGAAGGCACCGGACTTCGTGGCCCACTCGGGATTGGTGGGCATGATGCTCTCGCGCACCGCCGAGGTGATCTGGTAGAAGTGGAAGTCGAAGTGCGGCAGCGTATACACGTGCTCGGGCTCATGACCCGCGGGGTTCCAGTCGAGCATGACGTGGTCAAAGCCGGTGTTGACGGCCGCGGCCGGGAGCTGCAGGACGAGCATGGCGCCGGAGGGCATGCCGGGCATCGGCATCTGCGGCAGGCCGGTCATCGCGGCCTCCGAGAGGGCGACGCCTAACGTCTTCGGCGTGCCCGCCTGGTCGGTCGTGACGAAGGTGCGCGCAGTTCCCTGCCCCAGGGCGAGCGCCGGGCCATAGGTGCGTGTGTTGCCTGCGGGAGAGGTGCTCTCCTTCGAGCAGGCGCTGGACGTTCCGAGCGCCACGACGATGGTGGCGAGGACGGTGGCACGGTGCGCGAGCTGAAGCGCGGGACTGCGGTGACGCAGGAAGAGGGATGCAATGGCGGGGAGCATGGGAGGCGTCGATGTATGTGAAGTGCTGGCGAGGATTGCGTGGAGGGATGATGCTGGATTCCCGGGGTGAGCGAATGGGTCACCTCACCCACATGTCCTAACTTTCTACTGCATCCGAGCGTGGAAGCACCACCCTGGAGCTAGAGCGGCTTCTGCCCGGTCACGACCGACGGCGTCGGGTTAGTCGCCGCGGCACTCGTGGTCGCACCGTTACCAAGCTGCCCGACGTCGTTCCGCCCCCAGCACCAGGCCGTCAACCGATCCGCAGAGATGGCACAGGTGTGAGAGGCGCTCCCCGTCTGGATGCCCGACGCCGCCACCTCGGCGACCTTGATCGCGCCGCCGGCCCGCACCGGCACGTTCGAGCCGTTGAGCAGGGTCAGGCCCAGCTGGCCGTTGCCGTTGCTGCCCCAGCAGTACAGCTGCTCATCGAGTGTCACGCCGCACGCGTGGCTGAAGCCCGCGGAGATCGAGCGGAACGAGAGGCCGCCGGAGATCAGCATCGGCGACGACTTGTCGGAGCCGGGACCGTTCCCGAACTTCGTGTTGTTGCTCCCCCAGCAGTGTCCCTGGCCCCCCGCGGTGCGGCCGCAGGCGTATTGCGTACCTAACGAGACACTGGCGAAGGCCAGGCCACCGGTGACCCGCTGTGGCAGGGCGACGAAGACGTTGCCATAGGCGATCCTGCCGCCATCACCAATCTGGCCGATGGAGTTGGCGCCCCAGCACCAGGTCTCGCTGGTCGTCGAGATGCCGCAGGTGAAGGAGTGGCCCGCCGTGATCGACGTGAAGGCGATGTTGCCGGCCACCGCGATCGGGCTGGACGACGCCACCGTCGTCCCGGCGCCCAGCTGCCGCCACTCGTTGTTGCCCCAGCAGTACCCCTTGTTGTCCACGGTCACAGCGCACGCGTGGTCCGAGCCCATGCTCACGGAGCGAAACGTCAAGCCGCCGGCCACTGGCACCGCGGTCACGCTGAATGGCACGTTGCTCCCGGCGCCGAGCGTCCCCCACCCGTTGTAGCCCCAGCACCAGGCTTGCCCTTGCATCGTCACGGCGCAGGACGTGCGGCCATACGTCGACATCTGCGTCACTCGACCGGGGATCGGGACAAGCACGGGCCGCGCGACGTACGCGCCGTCGCCAAGTACGTTGCTGCCGATGCGCCCGTCGTTGCCGTTCATGCCCCAGCAGTACACACGACCACCGCTGGCGATGTCGCAAGCGTGCATCGTGCCCGCCGTGACAGAGCGATAGCGGATGACGACGACCAGCGACGTCGCATCGGATACGCCCTCGCTCGTGGCGCGCAACGTGACGGTGCCGCGATCGACGCCCGTCACGAGACCGCTTGCGTCGACCGTGGCCACCGCCGGATCGGAGCTCGTCCACGCCACCGCGCGGCCGGTGAGCAGCGCCTGGGTCGAGTCGCGCAGCACGACACCGAGTTGCAACGCGTCGAATGCCTCGATGGTGTCGACGAGTGCCGTGATCTTCACGGAATGCACCTTGGCAACGGGTACCGGACGCGCCTGGACGATCAGGGCCATCGACTCCGATGATGCGGTGACGCCGGTACCCGCAGCCTTCACCTGCACCGGATAGAAGCCCGTCGCCATCGTCATCGCCGGGGCGAACGTGAGCGTGCTGGTGGTCGTGGTCGCGTCGAGCGTGGCCGGCGCGAACGTCCCCGTGATTCCTGCCGGCAGTCCCTCGAGTGTGAGGGTGACGGGGCCCGTGTAGTTCGTGCGAGTGACCGTCACCGTGGCGGTGCCATTTTCGCCCTGCAACACCGTGAGGTCGGGGCGTGAGAAAGCCACAGTCACCGACGGCGCGGGAGGCGGCGGCGGTGGCGGCGGAGGTGTTACGGTGCCCGTGGGCTCATCGGAGCCGCTGCAGGCGGTGAGGAGGGCGATACCACCCACGGCGAGTGCGCGCGCCAGGTGGGAAAAGGAAGGGCGGAGGGAGGACGACATACGGGCCTCGTTATGCGGGCAGGGAGTGGAATCGTTCCGACCGGCATCTGCCGGTGACGGGACGATCGCTGTCCGCACATCGAGGGGCGTGGGTGGATCGACCGGGGTCGTTTTACCTACATCGTCGTGGCTTCAGCACAGAGTGAATCGATCCGCTACGCGGCTGGACTTCAGATTTCATGTTTCAGACGGCAGATGGCAGCTGCCATCTCATCGGGGCCGTGCGCCTTACCGCGGTAGCGGCTTGTCCAGCATGTCCCACGCATACGCCGCGGCCACACGCGACTCGATCTCGCGCATCACGAGCCCGCCGTTGTCGCCGTTGGTCATCACGACCACTCCATATCCCTTGCGGAAGTGCCCGACGAGGTTGCAGCGGAAGCCCCAGTTCGCACCGCCGTGCATGAAGTACCACCCTTCCCCCCGCTGTGCGATCTGGAAGCCCACGGCAAACGGCCCTGCCCCGATCGGCGTGAGCATCTCGCGCGCACCGTGCTGCGTGAGCACCGCGCCCTTCTGGCCGCGGATGGCGGTCTGTACCTCGATCATTGCCTTCGCGAGATCTGTCGGCGTGGTCCACAGGCCCGCGGCGGCCTGCTCGGGATACGTATGCCACGGGGCGGCGCGGCGCTTGCCATCGCCACCATGCGCCCGCGCCAGGCGCGGCTCCCATGCCGGGTTGGGCGGCTGCTGGTAGCTGCTCCCCGTCATGCCTAACGGGCCAAGGATCGTGGACTGCATGAACTCGGCAAAGGGCTTCTTCGCGATGTCCGCAAGCGCCACCTGCATGATGGTCACCGCGCCACCCGAATATTTCGCCGCGACGTACGGGGGGCGGCCGAACTTCACCACGCCCACGTTGGACGGCTTTTCGCCGTTGATCACCTGCACCGGCGTCGGCATGGGACCGGCTGGGTCGTAGCCAGGGAACCCGAAGCCATCGTCGCTGCCCGACGTGTGGCTCATGAGCGAGCGCGGCGTGACCGGCTGCGCCTGCGTGAGTTCCGACGCCGGCACCTTCCACGACCTGAGGACCGCATTCACGTCGCCGTCGAGGTTGAGCTTTCCGTCCTGCGACAGCTTCACCGCAGCCATGGCCGCAATCGGCTTGCTGATCGACGCGGCCTGGAACGCCGTGTTTACATCGACCGGTTTCCCCGACTCGGCGTCGGCCACGCCGTAGCCCTTCGACCACAGGACGGTGAAGTCGCGCACAACGGCGATGCTGATGCCGGGCACGTTGAAGCGCTTGAGCAGTGCCTCGATGGTGAGGCCGGCGAGGCCTGTGTCGGCCGGGATGCCGCGCTCGACGCGCGCGATGGCGGATGCTGCGTCCTGCGCGGGAATGGCAGGGGCCAGCAGCGCTGCGGCGAGAGTGAGCGCGAGTAT
>JACMLI010000667.1 GCA_014379705.1 Gemmatimonadaceae bacterium | reverse complement strand
CGGGGTCGCTCGTGTCGTACTCCAACCACGGCATGGCGCTCGCCGCGTACATCGCCGAGCAGGAGATGAAAGCACCGTTTTCCAAAGTGGCCGCAGACGTGATGTTCGCGCCCCTGGGGATGCGCCGCACGTATTACATCGAACCCGCAGACAGTGCGCTCGCTGCGGACCTCGCGCCGGGCTATCGATGCGGGCCGAGCGGCTGCGAGCGCGCGCCGATCACGTGGTCTCACGCGTATCCTGTGGGCCTCGCCTTCTCCACGGCGTCGGACATGTCGCGTGCGATGCGCGCCTGGCTCGCGCAGGGCGTCCTCGACGGGGAACAGGTGCTCGACGCCACGGCGGTGGAGGCGATGATCCACCAGCAGTTCACGCACGACCCGCGCCTGCCGGGCATCGGCTTCGGGTTCTTCGAGCACCGGTATCGTGGTCACCGCATCGTGTCCCATGCGGGAGGGGTGCCGGGCACCGCGACGGTCCTCGCGCTCGTGCCGTCGCAGGGCATCGGCGTCTTCATTGCGACAAACGCCGGCGAGCCGACGGTCACGCGCACCCTGATGGAAGGTGTGCTCGATGCGCTCCTGCCTGACGAGTCTCCGCCCGCTCCCGTGGCGCAGGGCCCGGTCGCCGAATACGCGGGATCGTGGAAGCTGGCGCGCTACTCGCATCACACGATCGAGGCCCTGCCCGGCGTCTTTGCCTTCACGATGCCGACGTGGGCGCGCGGGGATACGCTGTTCATGCCGGCCGGCAGTCGCGAACGACGCTTTGTGCGCGTCGATTCGCTTCTCCTGCAGGAGGTGGACGACGGCACGCGCCTCGTGCTCAAGCGCGATGCGTCAGGCAAGCTCACGCACCTCTACACGGGCATGCCCGTCGGCGGGGCGGAACTTCCCGGTGCGTGGGAGCGCGTTCCATGGTACCAGGGGGCGTACTTCATGAACGAGTACCTCTCGGCGCTCCTGGGCGTGCCCATCATTATTCTCGTCTTGTGGGGAGTGGTCGCGCTTGGCGCATGGCTCTGGCGCCGCCGGCGCGCGGATCGATACGCGCCCGTGCCGATGAATCGCCTCGCGGTCGCAGGCATCGTCATGAGTGCCCTGACGGTCGCAGGCTTCACCGTGTTCGGGTTCGGCCTGATCGCGGCCGGCACGCGCGACCTGGCAAGATCGCAGGGCATGGCCTACGGCATGACGACGATGCACATCGCGTTGCTGCGGCTCGCGTGGCCGATCGCGCTTGCCGCCGTGCCCATCACGTTCCTCGCGATCCGCGCGTGGCGGCAACGGTGGTGGAACGCTTTCGGGCGAATCTGCTACTCCGGCCTCGCCCTGTCCGCGATCCTCACCGCGCACCTGCTCTACGCCTACCACTACATCCCCGGCCGCTGGTGAACCCGCCGGTACCCAGTGTCCGTGTCGTCACGAGGCCTGCAACGACACGAGGCACCGGCCTACGCCGGTGCGACGAAGCTTTAGTGCGAAACGGCGCCCCACCGGGGCGCCGCTCCATTCTGCCATCTGCGATCTGGAAAGCGGTCACGCTTTCCAGCTGAGGTCATGCTTCGACAGCGGCAACGTGCGAACACGCTTGCCCGTCGCCTGCTTGATGGCGCTGCATAACGCGGGCACGACCGGCGGCAGTGATGGCTCGCCCAATCCCGTCGGGGCAAACTCCGTGATCTTGAAGTGCACTTCGACCGGCGGTGACTCCTTGAGCCGGATCAACGGGAAGTTGTTGAAGTTGCTCTGCACCGCCCGACCATTCTCGATCGTGATCTCCTGACCGAGCGCCTCCGCAATACCATCGAGCACCGCGCCCTGCGTCTGGTTCTCGGCGTTCGAGGGATTGATGATCATCGAGCCGATGTCACCGGCCACCCACACACGGTCGATCCTGAGCTCGCCGTCCTTCGCGACCGTCGCCTGCACGACCTCGGCGAAGTGACCGCGGTGCGAAAAATGGAAGGCGACGCCCATGCCCGTGCCTTTCGGCAGCGGCTTGCCCCAGCCTGACTTCTCCCGCACGAGTTCGAGGACGCCGATCATGCGCTTGCCGTCCAGTCCCGGCGGCGGACCCTGCTGACCAGCAGCGGGTGCCGGATCGGCAACCACCTGGTTCGAGAGCAAGTCAATGCGGAATTGCAGCGGATCTTTCCCCGCGGCTTCGGCCATCTCGTCGATGAACGACTGCACGGCGAACGCGATGCCGTTGCTGCCGGGGGCGCGCAGTGCACCCGTCGGCACGCCAGTCGGCATCACCGACGTGTCGAGCGAAAAGTTCTGGACGAAGCGCGCCGGGAAGTCGCCACCGCCCATGCCGGCGCTCGGCGCGAAACGATCGCCTTCACCGAAGGACACGAAGTGATCGCGCCACGCGACGAGCTTCCCGCTGCCGTCGACCCCACCGGTGAAGTAGTGCCACCCCGCTGCGCGATACTGGTCGTAGCGCATGTCGTCTTCGCGCGACCACACGAGCTTCACGGGAACGCCGACTTCCTTGGCGATCGCCGCGGCTTCGACCATCGGCTCGTTGTACAAGCGGCGCCCGAAGCCGCCTCCCATGCGCGTGAGGTGGACGGTGATGGCGTCTTCGGGGATGCTGAGCGTGCGCGAGACCAGGCCACGCCCGCCCTGCGGCGTCTGGCTCGGGCACCAGATCTCCATCTTGCCGTCCTTCCAGTGCGCCGTGGCGTTCTGCGGCTCGAGCGGCGCGTGGTTGATGAACGGATAGAAATACGCGGCCTTGACCGTCTTCACTCCTGCCGCAGCCAATGCGGCATCCGCGTCACCATCCTTGCGGAGGTTGCGCTGCGGGGCGCCGGCGGCGAACGCGTCGGCCTGCGCCTGGAAACCCTTGCTGCTTTGCGTCGCCGTCGCACCCTCGTTCCACGTGACCTTGAGGGACTTTCGAGCCGACTGCGCGGTCCACCATGTATCCGCGACGATGGCGACACCACCGACGAGTCCCGCGAGGTTGGGCTTGCCTTCAGGGGTGGTCGTTCCTTCGATGATGAAGGCGTGCTTGACGCCCGGAAGCGCCTTGATCTCGTCGAGGTTCGCGGCCGTCGCCTTCCCGCCGAACACCGGGCACTTGTGGTACACGGCGTAGAGCATGCCCGGCACTGAGACGTCCATGCCGAAGATCGGCTTGCCCGTCACGATCGCGGGCACGTCGACGCCCTTCGTCGACTTGCCGATGATGGTGAAGTCCTTCGGGTCCTTGAGCGTCACCGACTCGAGCGCGGGCGCCGTCAGGGTGGCGGCCTTCGCGAGCAGTTCGGTGTATGCCGCCTTCCTGTTGCTTCCGCGATGCATCACCGACCCCGCAGAGGTCGTGCACTCCGAGGCAGGAACGCCCCATGTCTCCGCAGCAGCGGCAACGAGCACGGCGCGACCCGCGGCACCAACGCGACGCATCGGCAGCCAGTTGATCGGCGTCGCCGTGGAGCCACCCGCGGACTGGTTCTGGAACTTTGTCGTATCAAGGTCGGCCTGTACGACGCGGACGTTCTTCCATTCGACGTCGAGTTCCTCGGCGATCAGCATGGGGAGCATGTTCTTCACGCCCTGCCCGATCTCGGGGTTCTTGTTGACGATGGTGACGATGCCGTCCGGGGTCATGCGGATGAACGCGTTAGGCGCGAAGTCCGCGGCACCCGGGGTGCGCGTGGCAGCGAACGCCTCCACGGCGGTCGCGCCTTCGAGGTAGGTGCCGAGGAGCAGGCCGCCGCCGGCAATGGCACTGATCCGGAGGAACTCACGGCGATCGGCGCGGAACGTGATGGTCATGGTCGTTCCCCCTTACTCGCCTGAGCGGCCCGCGGGGGCAGCGTCAGTGGTGGTGTTGCCCGCCGCGCGGTGAATCGCCGAGCGGATGCGGTTGTACGTGCCGCAGCGACAGAGGTTGCCATTCATGGCGGTGTCGATGTCAGCGTCGGTGGGCTTGGGCTTGCGGCTGAGCAGCGCCGCCGCCGACATGAGCTGGCCGGCCTGGCAATACCCGCATTGGGGCACGTCGTATTCAATCCACGCCTGCTGGAGCGCGTGACCGCCATCCGGCGTGAGGCCCTCGATGGTGGTGACATCGGCGCCGGCGAGCCTGGATGCCGGGAGCTGGCACGACTTGGTCGCGACGCCCTTCACGTGGACGGTGCAGGCGCCGCATTGGGCGATGCCGCATCCGTACTTGGTCCCCTTGAGATCCAGGACATCCCGGAGGATCCACAGGAGGGGCATGTCGGCAGCGACGTCAACGGTCGCGGGTTTCCCGTTGACCTTGAATGAGACCTTCATGGGTACTCCTTGGCCGTTCGGTTGGCAGTAGCGGCGGACAGGAACCATACGCACCAGCAGCGCGGGGCGCTCCGGCTCCCGGACCCGTGAATCCTATGGCGCGGAGGCGGGGGCCGCGAGCGCCCGGGGCTCAGGCGACCGGATTGACGACCCGGAGGACCTCGAACTGGTGGAAAGTCGGCGTCCGCCTCGCGGGTGTCCTGCGCGCCGTGCTCGAGCATTGGCGTAGGGGGTCGATCGGCTCGGGATCGCGCGCGGCGGAAGGTCTCTTCCACGACCGAAGGCAGCGTCTCATTTTGGCGGCCCGTACATTGCCCCACGGGGTTACCGCCGACTCATGCCGACACGATGCCATCCAGAGACGATCGGCGCCACGTGAATCCGTTGGCGGCCGTCTTGCCCGTGCGTCGAACGCATCCCACGTGAAGGCGATCTTCCTCCGCGTCGGAGAACGCACCGCAGCTGGATACCCCCTCGAGCTCTTCGAGGGAGAGCAGGATGCGCTACTCGAACGCATCGAAGGCGATAACGCCGCCGACGCGCTCGAAACCATCCCACTCAATGCCGAGGGCACTGGCCCTGACCTCGGGGCCGGAGCCATCCGCCTTTCCACGATTCTCGACCTGATCTCGGGGCACGAAATCGAGGGCGCGAGCCTGACTGGTGCGGGAACACTATTGTTCGGGCTGCTGAATCGCGGCGCGGTCGGGAAGCGTTGGCTCGGCGCGCTCAAGAACGCGAAGAAGCAGTGGTACGCACTTCGCCCGGAGCAGCAGCTCACGGCGGGCGTTCAGCTCCGCACGTATCTCGACGTCCGGGATCCCTACCTGGCGAGACTTCCCTGGGAGTTGGTACGGGACGAAGGGGACATGTTGGCCCTGCATCAATGGGCGCCGCTGACTCGGTATTCCTCGTCCACGCCCGCTGCTCGTCGGGAGGACCTCGAGTTGCGCGTGCTGCTGGTCATCGGGTGCCACCCCAAGGCTGCCGTTGGCATAGCGTGGGTCGACGAGCTGCGCAGTTTCCTGACCTCCGTCTGCCGACAACGCGACGCCATCGATTTTGAGGTGTTCGAGGCGTTCAATGAGGCGCGCGACCCACGAGCGGCGGTGACCTTGAAGGGCGAGCTTCGCCAGGCGATCGCAACCTTCCGTCCGCACGTCTTGCATTTTGTGGGACACGGGCGTTCCGAGGGCGGCACGGGGGCGCTGGAGCTCTTCGACTTCAAGGCCAACGACGTCGTCCCATGGACGTCCCAGGAGCTCAAGAACTGGCTGGAGGCGACGCCACCCGCGGTCGTGCTGCTCAACGCCTGCCGCACCTCGGAGGCCGCGGCGGACCCGGAGGCGGCGATCGCGGCGCTCGCATCGATGACCGGAGCGGCGCTCGGCGCGAACGTCGGATGCGTCGTCTCGATGCAGCACGACATCGAGGGCGAAGCCGCCGCGCACTTTGCCGAGGGCTTCTACGAAACGCTGGCGCGCCGGCAGGCGGTCGACGTCGCCGTGATCAATGGCCGCAAGCGCATCGCCGACGCCTTCCCCTACGAGAACCGCAACTGGGCACTGCCCGTATGCACGGTGAGCGCGCCGCCGGAAACCCTGCTCCCTGCGCGCGACAGGATCTCGCCCCAGCGCCTGACGGAGGTGCAGTCGCACCCCGACATCGCGCCCCTGCTTTCCTTCGTTGATCGAAGAAGGGAACGGCGCACGATCATCCATCCGACGGTGGACGCGCTGAACCGTAACGTCGCCTTCGTCGTCAGCGAGACGAAGATGGGCAAGTCCTCGCTGGCGCGGGTCATTGCCCGGTGGCGATGGCTCACCGAACAGCGCGTGGTCTACGTGGACTTCGGCATCGAGACGCCGCAGCGTGCGCCGCGGGACGTCATCGAGATACTGCGGCACATGCGAGGCAGGGACGAAGCGTCCGGAGACATCCTGCGGCCAAACATCCATCGGGCGTTCGGGGCGTTTCACGATGCCGTCAACGCCATCCTGGATGACAAGCCACTCGGGGCGATTCCGGCGAGTGGCATCGACAAGGGACTCCTCCTCGATCGCAACAAGGTCACGAGCGCCAGGGCGTGGGACGTCGTGTTCGACGGCTTCCTGTCGGGATTGAAGTCGCTGGCGAAGGAACGCCCCATGACGTTGGTGCTCGATCACCTGACGAAGCTGGGCGCCGGCGTCGTCCCGGACGACTTCAAGGAGCACATCGTCAAGCGACTTATCCAGCCGATCCACCGCGGTGACGTCGCTGGCGTGACGATGGTGGTCGCGGCGACGGCGAACGAGATCGACCAGTGCGGCCTCACGGCGTTACGCACGAGCAGCGTGGGTGTGTCACTCGGCAATTTCGCGTTCGAGCACTGGGAACTCCTCGCCCGTGAGTTCGTCGTGCGCGAGGGCATGGAAAGCATCATCGCCGAGGAAACCATTCGAAAGTACACGCCGCTCCTCAACGAGAAGCCCTGGAAGCCGCGCTGGTTCCTGCGGTTGAAGGAAGACTACGAGGAGTTCGTCGGAACTCGCGAATGACGACCCCCACCATCGACGTCGCGAGCGCCCTCGAACGACTGCGGCTGCGCTTCGAGAACATCCAATCCGAGGAAGACCTGGACGCGAGTATGGGCAAGCCCTGGGAGCGCGAGCTCCTGTGGCGGGCAGCACTCCCGCTCCGGTTCGATGCGATGACGGTCGACGCCGTCCTCGTGCGCGACATCACGGGGGCGCCCGATGCCGGGACGATGCAGGGCTGGCTCACGCGCCATCGCGACGTGGACGTCGCGACGTTTCCGCTCACGTCGTTCAGCGTGAGCGAAAGTGTACGTGCGCAACTGACCGCCGTGCCCATGGCCGGGCCGGAGGCGCGCATCGACCAGGGCCGCCTGTTCGACACCGCCGCGCGATTGGCCAGGCACTTTCACGGCCGTGGGCGCGAGTGGCAGCTCGATGAACTGTCGGTGCTCGCCCTCTGCGAACCCGACCTCGCGAAACAACGCGCGCAGCAGGTGTTCGGGGCCGCCGAGCGCCGGGCCGACTTCACGCGCTGCTTCCAGTTGCTGCAGGTGCTCGAGGACCGTGCGGCGCAATTGGAGGCCCTGTCGACCTGGGCGTTCACCACGAGTCACAAATACGGGACATTGCTCGGCGCGGTGCGGGAGCTCCGACGCCGCTACGATGCGTCACGAGCGTTCGCCGGGGATTTCGAGCGCACCACCCACGTGCTGGAGCGCGATGCCATGAAGGCGGCGTGGCGCTGGATCGCGAAGGCCGGGGCCAAAGGGAAAAAGCAGGTGAAAGGCCGCGGGGCCCGAGCGTCCTCTTCCCAGTGGATCCTCAACGTCGAGGCGAAGGGCGGCGCCGGAAAGACGATGTTCCTCCGCTGGCTGTCGTCGCGGAAATGCCTCCCCCACGGCGTGCCGTACGCACGGCTCGACTTCGACTTCATCGATCCGCGTCTGACGGCCGTCGCCCCCTGGTACTTGCTGGCACAGTGTGCGCGCGCCCTGGATCCCCAGCTCAGGAATCGCCCCCTCCGCGCCGTCGTGGACGACGCCGACGACGTCGTCCCAATCGATGCCTTTTCGCTCGGCCCGCAGGAGGTCACCCGCGCCATCGAACGCCTCTCGAGCGAGGAGGCCGAGCAGCGTGGCGAGTCCATCATGGGCGAGCTGGGACGCGAGCTGTCGGGCACCGACGCCCCCGCGATCGTGATCGTGCTCGATACCCTCGAGGAAGTACTGGCGCACCCGCAATCGGACCTGCTCAAGCTTCTCGACGCGCTGGATGAACTGCGGCGTGCGTGCCCGCGCCTCAAGGTGATCCTCTCGGGACGGTTCAATCTCGATAGCCGGGTGCCCGGGTACGCGGATCGCTTCGGGAAGCAGGTGCGTACACTCGACCTCGATCGCATGTCCGAGGCGGAGTCGACTGCGTACCTCGTGAAGAAGCGGCGACTGCCGAAAGGCGCGCTGGTGACCGCCATCGCGAAGCGTTGCCACGGGCTGCCGTTCGCGCTCTCGCTCTTTGCCGACGAGTGGCAGATCAACCCGAAGCTGACCCCGGAAGAGGTACGCGAGACGCCAGGGCCGGAGCTTCACTACCTGGTCGAGCGCGTCCTCAAGCGCGTGCCCAACGTGATCGGCTGGATGTTGCGCTACGGCGTGGTGGCGCGACGCCTGACGAGGCGCTTTCTGGCCGACGTGATCCTTCCCGAGTTGGAGGCGCTCCGGGATGGGGCGCGGTTCGACAACCCGCTGCGCGACTCGAAGGAGCTCGGCAAGTACTTCGACCTGCAGAAGCTCGCGTCGGGGGAACGAGCGCTCTCCGCCAACCTCCTGTGGGCGGACCTCGAGCGCCACGCGTCGGCCTTCTCGTTCGTGAGCCGCGATGCGTCGCACCCTGACTGCCTGGTGATTCATGCCGACGTGATGCGCCCGATGCGCCGGGAGTTGCGGAAGCATCCCGTCTTGCGACGCCTGCATCGGCGCGCGATGAAGGACGCGCGCACGCAGGCCGGCGCGCTCGTGGCAGGGCGCGAGGGAGACTGGACGGCGGAAGCGGTGGAGACGCTCTACCACGCGTTGCGCATCTCCGAACGCGAGGGCCGGCGCACCTGGGAAGGGTTGAATCAGGAGGCCGTGCGACATGAGGCGTATGAAGCGCAGTTCCTCCTTGCATCGGAGGTGTTCGCCGACGACGTGACGGTGCCCGCGTCGCTGGCGGTCGACGCCGCCCGTGCGCGGACCGAAGCGTGCATCTCCCTTGGCCTTCGCGACACGACCCGAGCGAACTGGGATATGGCGGCGCGCATGCACGCGGAGTGGAGGCGCGTGCTGCGTCGGCATGACGTGACGCCCGACGCGGCATTCTACGTGGCGGGGGTCAACATCGCCGGGCCCACGGGACGTCGTCCGGAGAGCGGCCTGCGAGCGATTGCAAAGGCGCTCACCAAGACCCGCAAGCCGGCCGAGCGTGTACTCCTGCACATGGCCCTTGCCGAAGGGTACGCGGGGCGCCCTGCGGCCCTCGGTCACATTGTCGCGGTCCGACGTCTCATCGACTCCGGCAAGTCCGGTTGGTCCGACGCGGCGATGCACCGCTTTCGGGTGGTCGGTATGCGGGAGTACATGGCGCGCGGTGACTATGCGAGCGCGCTCGACCTCGTGGAGTCGATGACACCGCGACTCCGGCATCTCACGGATGCACAGGTGCTACGCAAGATCGCGTGGCACACGCAGCTGCTGGTCACGTGCGACCAGCCTGCCCGGATCCCGCGGGTCATGAAGTGGAAGTCGCCGTGGGACACGACGCGCGATCAGGTGGCCAGCACCGGAAATGTCGACCTGCTCGAGAGCTGGGTTGCCATGCGGGCTGAAGCCATTCGAGCGCACCGGCTTGGCGGTCCAGCCGTTCCACCGGGGTTG
Organism: Gemmatimonadaceae bacterium; assembly: GCA_014379705.1. GTDB lineage: Bacteria > Gemmatimonadota > Gemmatimonadetes > Gemmatimonadales > Gemmatimonadaceae > RBC101. The sequence continues at coordinate 679 of JACMLI010000667.1, read as the reverse complement.
CCCGACGAGGATTCCACGCCAGCGACTGTCCGTTCAGGGGAACTGGCCAACGACGCGCACCTCGCGATGCGACGACTCGCAGCGGAGGACGTGGTTGCGCTCTTGCAGAAAGCGCGCACGGTGGCCGGAAGAGAACATCCCGAGCTCAGCGCGCGCGCCCTGACGAGGTGCGCCTGGTTCACGGCGTACCAGCTCGGCGACCTGCAGCAGGCGCGCGAGTTCATGCGCGAGGCCGGCGCCCTGACACTGAAGGTTGGTAGCACCGGCTGGTGGTACGTGAACTACCTGACGTGCCTCCTGCTCGCGGAGCAGGGGCACGGGGCCCTGAAGCGCATGCGGGAGTTCGCGGCACGGGCGCCGATTGGTGCCGACTGGCAGCTGTGCATCGCCCTTGCCGCCCTGGCGCTTGAAGACAAGGACCTGAAGGGGAAGTCGCTCGTCGTGGTGCAGGTGCTGCATCGCATCCGGCCCGTCGCTGCCCGGCGCGTCTGCCTGATCGACGTGCTTCCGAACTCGGATCGCATCCTCATCCATCGCGAAGCCCGGCGAAAGATGGCGCGCGCCCTCGAACTGGGTGAGCTGCGATCACCCCGGGCGACCACGGCCATCGGGCGGACCATCGACGAGTGGACCCTTCGCCGGTGGACGGGGGCATTCCCCGTCCCGAGCCCGGTGGCGG
>JACMLI010000666.1 GCA_014379705.1 Gemmatimonadaceae bacterium | reverse complement strand
TCACGAAGCTGCGCCCGGTCGGCGGGTGTGCCGCCGAGACGGCGGGGGCGTTCGCGATCCTGGTCGCGACGCGCTATGGGATCCCGGTGAGCACGACGCACACGATTACGGGGGCGATCATGGGCGTGGGAGCGACGACGCGACTCTCGGCCGTTCGCTGGGGGGTGGCCGGGCAGATCGTGTGGGCCTGGATCCTTACGATCCCGGCCTCTGCCCTGGTGGGTGCGCTCTGCGTCTGGCTGCTCATGCGCTTCGTGCCGAGCGCATGAGGTGAGGGAGCGCACCGTGTGCGGCTGAGGGGGCGCGCACCATTGTGTCGGTTGCGTAACGGTGGATGTAACAGGACGGACCGGACTATTCCGTCCCGTGACGATGCGGGCAATGATCCCTGAGCCTCCTTCGCCCATCGGTCTCCGTGATCCGCTTCCTCGACGCATTCGGTTTTGCCTGGCACGTGACGGAACTACCGTCGAATGGAGTCGCCGACCTGCCGGGGAACCTGTATTTCTTTTCGCGCGGCAACACTCTGCGGCTGCGGGACTATCCGGCGCACTGGGACGACCTGAGCTGGCGCGAGTTGGAGTCCCTGCGGGTGCGCGCCGACGTGCTGTCGAGCGACGTCACGCGCCCGCGTCCGGCCCTCTGGCGTGCGACGCACCTCGAGGCGATGGCCTGAGGCTCGTCAGGCAGCGACCGGTGCCTCGCGACCCGAGGTGGCGCGGGCGTGTCCCGCGAGGATCGTGCGATACCGCGCATCGAGCCGGTCGAGCTCCGCGGACCAGGTGAGCCGTTCTGCCGTGGCCCGTGCGCCGGCGGCCAGTTGCTTCCTGTGATTAGTGTCGAGCGCGATGGTCACCATGTGGCGGGCGAGCGCATCGACATCGTTCGCCGGGTACGCGAGGCCGTTGATCCCGTCGCGCAGGTGGTCGGCGACACCGCCTGCCGGCGTGGCGAGCACGGGAAGCCCGCTCGCCATCGCCTCGAGCACCACCAGTCCGAGCGTTTCCGTCAAGGACGAGAAGACGAAGGCGTCGGCGCTGGCATAGAGCCGCGGCAACACGGTCTGCCGATCGAGGTTGGCGAGGAATGTGATGTGTCGCGTGCCCATGGCCCGCAGGTGAGGTTCTCGCGGCCCCGCCCCGGCGATGACGAGATGCACCGCGCCTTCGGGGAGTAGCTGACGGGCTCGGTCGTACGCCTCGACGATGCGTTCCACCCCCTTCTCGGCGGCGAGTCGCCCGACATGGAGGAGGAGGCAGGCGTCGGGGCGCACGTAGGCGTCGCGCAGGATGACACTCCGGTGCCGGGGGTGAAAAAGGTCGGTGTCGACGCCGCGTCCCCACGTTTCGGCGGCGACCCCGATGGCCTCGAGGTCACGGCGGGCGGGTTCGGAAGGCGTGAACGTGCAGGCCGCCTGGCGATGAAAGGCCGCCACGTGACGGGTCACCAGGCGGCGCAGCGCGGGGACGCCGTAGGCATCGGTGTACCGTGCGAAATCGGTGTGATACGACGTCGTCACGGGAATGCCGCGCTGCCGGGCGGCGCGCAGGCCCGTCCATCCGATGGAGAACTCTGTCGCCGCGTGCACGACATCGGGTCGGAAGCGGTCGATGCATCGCGCGATCGCCGGGTGTCCGGGCATCGTGAGGCGGATGTCGGGATAGCCGGGGAGCGGGACGCTGCCGATGGACGCGCCGCGCGCCGCGGCGGCGTACGCCGCGTCGTTGGCGAAAGCATCACGCGCGATATGCGGGTACCTCGGCGCGACCACGGCGCACTCCCATCCGCGCTCGGCCAGCCCGTTCACCGAGAGGGCCGTGACGACGGAGACGCCGTTGACCTGCGGGGGAAAGGTGTCGGAGCAGAAGAGGATGCGAGGGGGCAGCGTTGGCGTGCGCTTCATCAGGGGGGCGGGGATGGGGCGAGCGGGGGATAGGGCGAGCGGGGGATGCAGCGAGCGGGAGATACCGCGAGCGGGAGAGAGAGCGAGCGGGGGAGCGTCGGAGCGTGCATAACGAGTGTGTGACGATGATCCATTGGCGTCACGGGTCAGTGAACGGATGGTCACGGCGCGGCATCTGGGCGGGGGCTGGATAAAGCACGGCGTGTGGACAAAATGGCGACAGCAGTGCATAACGACGGCCGTGACCGGATCGCGACGCCGTTGTCGCCGGTCCGGCACGCGCCGCGCCAAGACTTCGTTACGACCCCTCCCCGAGGCCAGGCCATGGCATCGTTCGAGCGTACCGGGATCCGGCGCGTGATCGTGGTCGTGATGGATGGCATGCGAGCGGATGCCGTGCCGCTCTTCCACCTGCGCACGCTCGAGCGGCTGGCGGCCCGCGGCGCCTGGACCTTCCACGCCGAGACCGTGCAGCCGAGCGTGACGGCGGCGGCGATGGGCTCGCTCTTCACCGGGGTCACGCCGCGCGAACACGGACTCGACACCGACCGCTTTCGCCTGCCGCAACCGCGGGTGGCCCTGGAGCCGGTCCCCGGCGCCCTGGCGCGGGCCGGCATTCCCTCGTTCGTCTTCCTGGCGAGCATCCCCCGCCTCTACCGACCGCTTGCCGCTCGCCTGGCGCGGATCGCCGGCGTCACGGACGCCACCTTCACCGGGATGGACGCCCCGCAGATCCTCGACGCCTCGATGCCCTACCTGACAGCCCGCGACCACGGGCTGTTTCTCTTTCATTGGCCCGACGGCGACCGTGCGGGTCACGCCGCCGGGTGGACCTCGCGCGCGTACGCCGCGGCGCTCCGCCGGATGGACGACACGTTAGGCCGGCTCGATGCCATCACCGGCGCCTCCACGGACGAGGGCACGCTCCTCATCGCGGTGGCCGACCATGGGGGCGGCGGACACGTGGCGACGAACCACGACAGCGACCACGTGCACGACCGTCGCGTTCCCCTCATCGTCGCTGGCGGGCAGGTGCGCCCGGGGACGCTCCCGGCAGGCACGTCGCTCCTGGACGTGCCCGCCACCATCGTCCATGCCCTCGGCGCCACGGTGCCGTCGAGCTACGGCGGCCGCGTACTCCACGAGGTGCTGCCTGACCTCGCCGTGCCTGACGAGGACCGTTACGCGCTCGTGGCCGCATGTTAGGCGCACTGCGACAGCCCCTCGCGACCGTACGGGGCATGACGTCTCCCATCCTCACGCGCCTCGACGCTGGTGACCGTGCCCTCTTCGACCGGTGGGCGCTCGGCGACCAATCGACGCGGCGCTCCCGCCGCACGTGGACGGTCCTCACCATCCTCGGGGGGACGACCTTCACGATCGGCGCCTCCCTCATCCCTGCCGTAGCCGCGCCGGGCGCCTGGCAGGATGGCGGAAGGTTCGCGCTGGCGATCCTCATCGCGTCCCATCTGCTCGTCCAGTTGATCAAGCGCACCGCCGGGCGACCACGTCCTTCGGCAGGGATGTCCTGCGCTGCCCTCATTGCCGAGCCCGATCGCTTTTCCTTCCCTTCGGGTCATGCGGCAGCGGCGATGTCGATCGCGATCGGGTATGGCATGGCCTTTCCGGCGATCACGCCACTGGTCTGCATCGCGGCGGCCTTCGTGGGTTTTTCCCGCGTTGCGCTCGGCGTGCACTACCCTGGGGATGTGCTCGCCGGCCAGGCCCTGGCGATGATCGCCGCCGTGGGATTGGCGCTGGCGTGATCGGGCATGGGTTCGGTGCGATCGTGCCGCCACTGCCCGGCGTGCGCCCCCCGGACATGGCGCGCGCCGCGGCCGCCACGCGGGTGGATATGGCCCGGACACCCCTGCCACCGATCGACCGCCCACACGCCTCGCCGGCGATTCTCGACATCACGAAGTGGTTCGGCGAGACCAGCGGCGGAGTAAAGACGTACCTCACCGAGAAGATGCGCTGGGTGCGCACGGAGCCGGGCGTGCGGCACGCGCTGGTGATTCCCGGGCCCTTCGACGGCATCACGACGGGCGTGGGCACACGGGTGTACCGGGTGCGCGGGCCACGGATCCCGACGCAGACGGCCTACCGGTTCCTCCTCGCCACGCGGTCGCTCCGGCGCATCATCGCCCACGAGGCGCCCTCCGTGATCGAAGTCGGCAGCCCGTTGTTTGTCCCCTGGGTCACGGCGTTTGCCGCGCGCGACCTGGGGATCCCGCTGGTGGCCTTCCACCACACGAGCTTCCGCGGGGCCGTGGGGGCGCACGGACGACGTGAGGGGCCGTGGCGCGCGCTCCTCGACCGGTATGCCCGGGTGCTCGACCGATTGTTCAGCGTGACGATCGTGGCGTCCGAGTTTGCGGCCCAGGAGCTCGCGGCCATGGGCGTGGCGAACACCGTCCGGGTGCCGTTAGGCGTCGACCTGGGCCTGTTCTCCCCGGTGCGGCAGGCCGAGCGGGAGCGCACGCTGCGCCGCCTCGGCCTTCCGCTGGATCGACCGATCGGGCTGTACATCGGTCGCCTGGCGCGCGAGAAGCGCCTCGATGTCGTGCTCGACGCATGGGTGAACGTGGAGCGAGCCTGCGGGGCCCACCTCGTCATTGCCGGGGCGGGCTCGGAGGAACGCGTGCTGCGGAGCCGGTGCATGGCCCAGCGCGTGACCTGGCTGCCCTTTCAGCACGATCGTGACGTCGTCGCGCGGCTCCACGCGGCGGCCGACGTGTTCGTGGCGCCC
>JACMLI010000665.1 GCA_014379705.1 Gemmatimonadaceae bacterium | reverse complement strand
GGGGATGATCCCGGCGCACAACTTCGAGTCGGCGATCTTCCTCGCCTACGGCGTCACCACGATGTTCGACCCCTCCACCACTTCGATCGATCCCTTTCCAACTGCGGAGTTGATCGAAGTGGGGCAATCGATCGGTCCGCGCATGTTCACGTCCGCCGAGGCTCTCCTGGCCAACGAGGACTACGCGACGAATGAGGTGACGAGCCTCGAGCAGGCGCTGCGTGAGGTGGGCCGCCGCAAGTCGTGGGGGAGCCCGATGGTCAAGCAGTACAACCAGCCGACGCGCCGGCAGCGGCAGTGGATCGTTGAGGCCGTCCGGCGGCTCGGCATCCGCACCACCGCCGAGGGGAGCAACGACTTGTACTACAAGCTCGGCCTGGTGATGGATGGCCACACCGGCGGGGAGCACCTCGCCGTGCAAGCGCCCCTTTACGGTGACCTCCTCACCTTCATGGCGCAGGCCGATTACGTGTACTCGCACACGCCGCTCGTGAGCGGCTTCGGCGCGTGGAACGACGAGTGGTTCTGGCAGGAGAGCACCCTGTGGAAGGACGCCAAGCTGCAGCGCTGGACCCCCTGGCGCGAGCTCATTCCCCATACCCGCCGCGTGGTGATGCGTCCGGAGAGCGACTACTCCAAGGACGTCGTCGCCCAGTCGGTGACCGACTTCATCGCGTTAGGCGGGCGCTCCGCCATCGGCTCCCATGGCCAGGAGCAGGGGATCGCGTCGCATTGGGACGTCTGGATGCTCGCCAAGGCGGCAGGACCCCTGACCGCCCTCGAGGTGGCGAGCATGCATGGCGCGCGCTTCCTCGGCATGGAGGACGACCTCGGCTCCATCGCACCGGGAAAGCTCGCCGACCTGATGGTGCTCGACGCGAACCCGCTGGACAACATCCGGAACACCGCCAGCATCCGCCACGTGATGAAGGCCGGACGACTGTACGCTGGCGACTCGCTCGACGAGCTCTGGCCACGGGCGATGCCGTTCGGGAACTACTACTGGGTGGTGCCGGAGATGTACCGGGTCGACGCGAAGCGTATCGAGCGATGAGGGGAGCAATGGCGCCCTTGCGAAGGCCAATTCGGCGATCATCGTGGCAAATGGCCGCTTGGCTGATCCCTGGCGGGTAGCGCCTGCGCGTGTACCAGGGAGCCCGATCTCTCCCAGAATCATCGCCTCAGCCGGAGCAGGCCGCCAATGGAGCAGTTTACAAATCGCAGCGCGATCGCCATGTGGATCTGCGCGCCAACGCTCCTCCTCGTGATGGTCGTCGGGACCTTCTTTCTTGTCTCCAACGGGATGCCCGACAAGAACCCGGCGTTGATCGCAGGGATGATGGGCCTGCTCTGGCTCGTCGTCCTCTGGTTCACATACCTCGCTGCTTCCACGGGCATCACCTACGTGCAGGTCGAGCGCGGCAGCAGTGTGTCGGTTGTCAGGCGGTATCCACACAAGACCGTCAGGAGAACCCTGGCGAGGGATCAGGTGCGCCAGGCGGAAGTGGTCGAAGTGCGGGACTCCGAGAGTGGTGACGTCTTCATCGCCAGGGTCAAGGTCGCTGACGGAGACGAATTCAACCTCGCCAGCACGAACTCGCGTGAGTCGTGTGAGGAAGCGTGCTCGCGGTTCAACGCGGCGCTGTTCGGGTCATCCACGCGGCGCGCGACGCGGTAGCGTTCACCATGGCATGTCCTGAAGGTTGCCGACCGAAGCCGGCAACCTTCGGGATGCCAGTAGCTACCGACGCTCAACCGGAATCGTGAGCTTCGTCTGTGCCCACTCCATCACCAGCTGGCCCGCCGTTTCGCTCGTGCCTTCCCACTGGAAGGTGAGTTGTTCCACGGGTGCGGTGGTGCTGGCGACTGGTCGCTTGAACGATCCCGCGTTGCCCTGCATCACGGCATCGTTGATGGGG
>JACMLI010000664.1 GCA_014379705.1 Gemmatimonadaceae bacterium | reverse complement strand
GAGCGCCACGCCCCTGACGACGGCGCGCGTCGCTCCCGAGGTGCGGCGGACCGTGTGGCTGTTGCTCGGCGCGGTCGTGCTGCTGCACCTGCTGGCCTGCGCGAACGTCACGAGCTTGTTGATGGGGCGCGCCGTGAGCCAGCGCCGCGAGTCCGCGGTCCGGGCGTCGTTAGGCAGCACCACGGCCGCCCTCCTCCGGCGCTACATCGGGGAGGGCGCCGCGATGATCGCCCTGGGGTGCGCCGTCGGCCTGCTCCTGGCCTGGTGGGCGAGCCATCTCGCGGTGCCGATCAATGCGTGGGGGCCGCGCAACTTCTATGGAACCATCGCGACCTTCTCGGAGCCGCACTTCGGGTGGCGCACGATCGTCGCGTGGATCGGGGTGTCGGTGACGACGATCGCGCTCGTGGCGTGGGCGCCTGCGCTCGCCGCCGTGCAGGGCGATCTCGCGGCGCACCTGCGTGAAGGATCGCACGCCGCGCGCGCATCCGGCCTTTCGCTCCGACGCGTGAACGCGCGGGGCGTGATCGTCGCGCTGGAATCGGCGCTCGCCACCGTGCTCCTCGTCGTCGGCACGCTCATGATCGGGAGCTTCGCGCGCATGCGGGCCACGCCACTCGGCGTCGATCCCGCCCATGTCCTGACGTTTTCGCTGCGTCCTCCCGAGGCGGTCGTTCCGCCCGAAGCCGCACCGGCATTCATCGAGAAGATGCTCGCCGCCATCACGGGCGTGCCCGGCGTCGTGTCCGCGAGCGTGGACGGTGGCGCTCCCTTGAGTGGGAGTGCGAGCAGCACGTTGCGGGTGATCGGGCGGCCCGAGCCCGGGAGGGGCCACGCCCCGCCCATCCTGCGGCACTACGTGGGCCCCGATCACTTTGCCACGTTAGGCGTACCGCTCATTCGTGGGCGCGTGTTCACCGATCGCGATCGTCCTGGCCAGCCACGGGTGGCGGTGATCAGTGAATCGGCGGCGCGAAAGTTCTGGCCGGAGGGAAATGCCCTCGGCTCGCGCGTCTGGTTCGGCGGGGGGAGCAGCTTTTCCCATCCCGACTCAAGCGCCGAGGTGGTGGGGATCGTGGGCGACGTGAAGTACCAGCCCCTCGATCGTGATCCCAACACGTCGAGCTTCTACACGCCGTACCAGCAGTTCACGTATGGCTGGCGCACGTACTTCGTGCGTACCACCGGCGACCCGTCGCTCTCGGTGAGTGCGATCCGCGACGCGGTGCATGCCGTCGACCCCAACGTGCCGCTTACCGAGGTGCTCACGCTGAACGCACTCATCGGGAATTCGTGGTCGCGCAACCGCTTCGACGCGTTCTTCTACGGCGCCTTCGCGGCCTTCGCACTGTTGCTCGCCGCCACCGGCATCTACGCGGTGGTGTCGTACGCCGTGGGCCAGCGTGGTCGCGAGATGGCGATTCGACTCGCGGTCGGGTCGTCGCCCGGAGCCCTGTTGCGTCTCATCGTGCGTGAAGGGATGGGCTTTCCCCTCGTTGGCCTGGGCATCGGTGTCGTTGGGGCGATTTCCCTTGCCGGGCTGCTGCGTGGGTCACTGTATGGCGTGGCTCCCACCGACCCGCGCGTGATGGGGGTCGTCCTCGCCTTGCTCGGCGGCGTGGCGTTCATCGCGTGCGCTGTGCCGGCCCGGAGGGCCATGCGCGTGAACCCCCAGGAAGCACTCCGTGCGGACTGAGGGTGCGTGACGGGGGCTGTGGTCCGGGTTAACGTCTGCGCGTGCCCGCCCCGCCTCTCCTGACCCCGCGCTGACCAGATGGGAACGCCCGAGTTTCCCGAGTGGCTCGTGCCCATGGCAGCCACGCTCACCGCCGAGCGCTTCACCGGCGAGGAGTGGGTATTCGAGCGCAAGCTCGACGGCATTCGCCTGCTCGCGTACAAGCAGGGAGCCGACGTCAGGCTGTGGTCGCGCAACCGGTTGCCGCAAGACGGCGCGTATCCCGCGGTCGTCGAGGCGGTGCGCGCGCTTCCGTATGAGAGCCTGATCCTCGATGGCGAAGCCACCGGCGTGTGGGGGCGCGCCGGTCGCACGGCGTACCACGTGTTCGACGTCCTCTGGCTCGACGGCGACGTCACCGGCCTTCCGTACATGGAACGTTCAGCGCTGCTCGACTCACTGCCGATGCGTGCGCCGATGGAGCGGGTGGAGCGGGTGACGGACGCCGAGCCCTGGGTGAGGGCGTGCCGCGAGGGGTGGGAAGGCGTGATCGCCAAGCGACGTGAGTCGCCCTACGAGCATCGCCGCTCGAAGCACTGGCTCAAGATGAAGTGCGAGGCCTCACAGGAGTTCGTCGCGGGCGGATACACTGATCCGCAGGGAAAGCGCGTGGGGCTCGGCGCACTCCTCGTCGGCTACTATGACCAAGAGGAGTTTGTCTTCGCGGGAAAGGTCGGGACTGGGTTCGATACGAAGCTCCTGCTCGATTTGCGCGAGCGATTCAATGCGCTCGCGATCGCATCGTCGCCATTCACGAGGGCGACCGGACTTCCGCGGTTGCGCGCGCACTGGGTGCGCCCCGAGATCGTGGTGCAGGTCGCATTCATCGAATGGACCGTGCATGGCAAGCTGCGCCACTCGCGGCTCCTTGGGGTTCGCACCGACAAGGCGCCACACGAGGTGATCCGGGCGTCGCCATGATCACGCATCCCGAGAAGGTCCTCTTTCCAGATGACGGCATCACCAAGGGCGAACTGGCGGCGTACTACGAGGCCATCTCGCCGCTGATGCTGCCGCACCTGGTTGGGCGGCCCGTCACCATGGAACGGTATCCATCGGGCATCGGGGAAGAGGGCTTCATGCACAAGAGCGTCGCCAAGGGGTTTCCGGCGTGGCTCGAGCGCGTCGACGTGCCCAAGAAGGGAGGCACGGTGCACTACCCGCTGGTGAACGACCTCCGATCCCTCCTCTGGATCACCAACCAGAACTGCATCACGGCCCATCTGTGGACCTCGCGCGTGCCGGAGCTGCACCAACCGGACTGCTGCGTCATCGACCTCGACCCATCGGAGGAGGAGCAACCCGACGTGCTGCGCGCGGCGTGCCTCGCCGTACGCGACCTCGTCGCGGAGGTGGGGCTCACGAGCTGGATCAAGACCTCGGGCTCCAAGGGCTTTCACATCTTCGTGCCCGTCGATCGCACGACCGGCTACGGCGATGTAGGGCAATTCTCCAACCTGCTCGCGGCGATCCTCATGCAGCGCGATCCCGCGCACCTGACGCAGGAATTCGCGAAGGTCGATCGCGGGGGTCGCATCTACCTGGACACGGGGCGCAATGGTCCCGGCGCGACGTTCGCGGCGGCGTACGCCGTTCGCGCGAAAACGGGAGCGCCGGTGTCGGCGCCGTGCACGTGGGACGAAGTGGAGGGTGGGAGTGTGCGCCCGCGGACGTTCACGCTGCGAACCATGGCACAGCGCGTGGCGACGGTGCCGGACCCGTGGTCCGGCTTGCTCGATCACGCGTACTCACTCACCGACGCCATCGAGCGCCTGAAGGCGATGCGCAGCTGAACGATCGCCGTGCTCCGCGAGCGGCATGACGCGATGCGTCAGGCGCTAGCGTTTCGTCGAGGGGACGATGCCCGCCACGTGAATGAGGAACGGCACCAACCCGCGCGGGTACGGGTCCGTCACGTTCACCTGGATCGCCACGGCCATATCAAGCTCGGGGAAGTAGAGCGCCTCGGTCGCGTAGCCGGGAAAGAACCCGGAATGTCCCCACGCGGGCCCGAGCGGCGTGTCGCGGATCATCATGCCAAGGCCATAGCGCACGTTGGCTCCGAGGCGCGCCGGCACACCCGCCACCATCTGGTCGAGGAGCGGTTGCGGGATGACGCGCCCCGTGAACAGGATACGAAGCCAGTGGGCGAGCTCCTGGGACGTGGATGCCACGCCGCCCCCGGTCCACTCGAGTTGTGGGTTGACGGCGAGCATGCCGTCGACGAGCGACGCGTCGAATCCACCGAGATCGTTCCGGGGCCCCGCATACCCATTCACCACCTTCTCGAGCCGGCGGCGGTCCGAGGGAATCGTGTTGACGAGGTGGAGCGGTCTGAGCAGCCGGCGGTGCAACTCGTCGTAATACGTGCGCCCCGTGATCCGCTCGATGATCATGCCCAGCACGATGTAGTTAGTGTCCGAGTACTCCCACCCGGCGCCGGCCTCGAACGGTGCCGGCTTGTCGAACAGGTACCCCAGGCGTTCCACGGGCGTCCACACCTTGAACGGATGCGCGCGCATGACGGCGGCGGCGGCGGGGTCGAATTCCCATCGGACCAGACCGCTCGTGTGCTGCATCAGGTGTCGCACGGTGATGCGAGCGCTGTTGGGCAGGCGCGTGAACCACGGCTCGCTGCCGAGGTACTTCGCGATCGGATCGTCGAGGGAGAGCGTGCCTTCCTGCACGAGTTGGAGCGCGATGGCGGCGACGTACGTCTTGCCAACACTCCCCTGAAGGAGGCGATCCGTCGCCTGCATGGGCACCTTGCGGACGGTGTCGGAAAACCCGCTCGCCACGCCGAGACTGATGCCCCCGGGGAGCGAGATGCCGAGCGTCGCGCCGGGGAAGCGCGCGGTCGTGCGAAGGGAATCGAGGGCGGCCTTCAGAGTTTGCGCGCTGACCGGCTCCTGCGCGGCGACCAAGCGTGTCGAGAGCGCGAGAGCAAGGATTACCACGCGGCCCATCCGTGCGACCGAACCCGTCCACAGGAGGCGAGGAGCGGTTGTCATGCCGTGAGGATATCGTGACGTTACGCTCGAACTGATCATCCGTCGCACAGGTGAAGTTTTGGATTCGCCGGTGCATGAATCTGCCCTCGCCGCCAGCGGTGGCGCGAGCAGCGACGCGTGATCCGTGCGCAGGCCGGTGTCGGGCGTGGGCCCCCGTGTCCAGACGGCGACGCACAATTGACTTCGCCCGCTCCGTGGCGAGCTTGGGGAACGCATGACCGTGCAATGACCAGCCCTGCCGCACCACCCGGAATGATCGACGCCGCGCGAGGCGCGCGAATGTCGGCGTTGCGTCGCGTTCTACTCGCCGCCTGCATCGCCGGTCCGCTCACCGGGTGGCTGCATACAGCGATGATCGCGGTCGAGCGGTTGGGGTGGGGAGGATTCGCGTGGTACAGTCGCGAGTTCGTGTGGATGGCGCCGATCGCGTACACGTTGGTCTTCCTCGTGGCCGCGCTCCCGTTCGCGCTCGCTGCGCTCGTGCGTCCGTCGCTCGTGCGCCCGAACGTGGTGGCCGGATGGATGGGCGTGCTCGCTACCTTCGGCTTGCTTCTCCCCTGGTCCCAGATCGGGCGGATCTACGCGCTGATCCTCGCCGTTGGCGTTGGCGTGCAGGTGGGACGGTGGGTGACGGTCGCAGCACCCTGGTGGCGCCGCAACGCCTGGCGTTTCGTGGGGGCCGAGGTCGTCGTGATTGCGACCATCGCCCTGCTGCAGCCGGTGGTGCGTCAGGCCCGCGAACGCCTTGCCGGCTCCGGTCTCCCCGCGGCACCCGCCGGGGCGCCTAACGTGTTGATGATCATCCTCGACACCGTGCGCGCCTCGAGCCTGTCACTCTACGGGTTCCCGTACCCGACCACGCCCCACCTCTCGGCATGGGCCGCGCAGGGCACGACCTTTGATTGGGCGATCGCTCCGGCGCCGTGGACGCTCCCGTCGCATGCGAGCTACCTGAGCGGGCGCTACCCGTGGGAGCTGACCGCCGACTGGACCGTGCCGCTCGATGACTCGACCCCGCTGCTGACCGAGGCCTTCCGTGATCGAGGGTACCACACGGCGGCGGTGGTAGCGAACCTCGACTACACCGCCTTTGACTCCGGGGTGCAGCGCGGGTTCGCCCACTTCGTGGACTATCCGGTGAGCTGGAAGCAGCTGATCTCGAGTGCCTCGTACACACAGACCGCGATCGTGAAGGACTTGATGGGTGCGCGCTCGTTCGCCGACCTGGGGGACGCACTGGAGGGCATCGATCTGTCGATCGACGGCAAGCACAACGGCGACGAACGCACGGCGGAGAGCGTGACCGAGCTGTTCCTCGCGTGGCAGAAGGCGCACACGGATCGGCCCTTCTTCGCCATGCTCAACTACTTCGACGCGCACCAGAACTACTACGCTCCACCCGGATTCCCGCGGATCGACTCGCCGAAGGCACGCCGGTACCACACGGCAATCGCGTGGGTCGACCAGAATATCGATGTCCTCCTTCGCGACCTCGAGGCGCAGGGCATCCTCGACGAGACCATCGTCATCGTCACCTCCGACCATGGAGAGCTGTTCAACGAGCACGGCCTGTCGGGGCACGCGAACAACTTGTACCGCAACGTGCTGCGCGTGCCGATGGTGATTCGCTACCCCGCCAAGGTGCCGGCAGGACAGCGCGTGGATCGCGGGGTCTCGTTGCGGGACCTGGCGGCGACCGTCGCCGACCTGTCCGGGCTCCCGGCATCGTCGTTTCCCGGGGGCTCGCTCCGGGGGGCCTGGGAGGGAGACACCACCCACCTGAGTCCCGTGATGGCGCAGGTACGCCAGTCCCCGAACGTGAGCCCGACTTTTCCCACCGCTCGCGGCGACCTCGCAGCGCTGTTCGATGCCCGCCGGCACTACATCCGGAACTACGGCGGGGGCGAGGAGCTTTTCGAGTACCGGACCGACTCCCTCGAGCTGACCGATCTCGTTGCGGACAGCGCCATCAACCTCGGTCCATACCGAATTCGGCTGGAGCGGCTGACGGGAAGGAAGTGAGCGAGTAGTTGCGACTTTAGTGCAATCTGTGCACGAAATCGATTGCACTCAGTCCGAATGAATCGAAAAGCGTGAATAGTGACTGGTGAATCGTGCGTTGAATGCACGAATTGCTTGACAGGCGCCACGGGGTGTTGGTACGATGCGTTGAGACGCTCGCCTCCTCATTCCACCTGTCGTGAAGCTCATTCGCGCGATCATCCGGCCTGAAAAGCTCGCGGACGTCAAGGCAGCGCTGTTCCGGGCCGGCGTCACCGGGATCACCCTGACGCGGGTCAGCGGGCACGGCGGCGAGCGCGAGATCGTGCAGTCGTATCGCGCCGAGCGCCTGCTCCTGGAGTTCCACGAAAAGGTGATGGTCGAGATGGCGTGCTCTGAGCCGTTCGTCGAGCCCACCATCCAGGCGATCCTCTCGGCCGCGAGGACCGGCAGCGTCGGCGATGGAAAGATCTTCATCCAGCCTCTCGAGCAGGTCATCCGCATTCGCACGGCTGAGCGTGACAACGCGGCGCTGACGCCGGTTACCGCCGACGCTGTGCAGCGTGAATACGTCGAGGAACTGGCATGACGCCCGGCGCGGACCTGTCGGCCGGGGACACGGCCTGGGTCATGATCGCGACCGCCCTGGTGCTGGTGATGGTGCCGGGGTTGTCGCTCTTCTACGGAGGACTCGTCCGCGGGCGGAGTTCGCTCAACACGGTGATGATGAGCCTCGCCGCGCTTGGCGTGGTGACGGTGCAGTGGGTCGTGGTGGGTTACTCGTTCGCGTTCGACGTCGGCACGCCGGTACTCGGAGGCCTACGCTTCGCCGGGCTCCAGGGCGTGAGCCTCGCGCCGAACGCGACGTACGCCGCCACCATCCCGCATGCGGCATTCGCGGCCTTCCAGGCGATGTTCGCAGGCATCACGGTGGCGCTGATCTCGGGCGCCGTAATCGAGCGAATGCGCTTCAAGGCGTGGTTGGTGTTCGCGCTCGCGTGGACCACGCTTGTCTACGATCCCCTCGCCCATTGGGTGTGGGGTGAAGGGGGCTGGCTTCGCTCGTCAGGCGCGCTCGACTTCGCGGGGGGCACGGTGGTGCACGTGAGCGCGGGCACGGCGGCGCTCGTCCTTGCATGGATGCTTGGCCGTCGCCGCGATGCGAGGCAGGTGCTGCACAATGTCCCGTTCACCATGCTCGGCGCCGGCCTGCTCTGGTTCGGTTGGTTCGGCTTCAATGCCGGATCGGCGCTGTCCGCGAATGGCGTGGCGGCCAACGCGTTGCTCACGACGCACGCGGCCGCGGCCGCCGCCATGACGGTCTGGATGCTGATCGACCTCAGTCGGACCGGCACGTCGACCGCGGTGGGCGCGGCGACGGGTGCGGTCGTCGGGTTGGTGGCCATCACGCCGGCGGCGGGGTACGTGACGCCGCCCGCCGCGCTCGTGATCGGGGCG
>JACMLI010000663.1 GCA_014379705.1 Gemmatimonadaceae bacterium | reverse complement strand
CGTCAGCTCGCGAGCCGCGCACGCCGCCGGGTGCGTGGAGCGGCGACAGTTCCCGATGCTGATCTCACCCGCCAGCGCGAAGTTGTTGATGCCTTCCTGGCTGCGTCGCGTGCTGGTGACTTTGAGGCGCTGCTCGCGGTGCTCGACCCCGACGTCGTGCTCCGAACCGACCGCGCAGCCGTGCCTGCGGGCGCGCCGCTGGAGGTTCGCGGTGCGTTGGCCGTGGCCAAGCAGTTCTCGGGGCGTGCCCGGTTGGCACGACCGGCGCTCGTGAACGGAGTCGTAGGAATCGTCGTGGCCCCACGTGGACGGCTGCGCATGGTACTCGTGACGGCCGAGATGGCGCTCGCGGCCACGATGCTGGTGGGCGCGGGGCTCGTGGGTCGCAGCTTCCAGAAGTTGATGGCCGTCGACCCTGGCTTCACGAGTGAGGGCGCGATGGTCATGGACGTCTCGTTGCCTCGCGTGCGCTACGACACGACCTCCAAGGTCCTCGGGTTCTACGACCGGGCCCTGGAAGGGATGCGCGCGCTTCCGGGCGTGAGCGCAGCGGCCGCGACGGCCTCGCTGCCGCTCAGCGGCGGCACGACCCAGTGGTCGCTCGACGTCGAGGGACGCGACAATTCGGCGACTGAGTTGTCGACGCCCTACATCGTGAGCGCGACGACCGACATCTTCCGGGCGATGGGCATCTCCATCGTCCGCGGGCGCGTTTTCGCGGCGGAAGACCGCGCCGGCTCGGTGCCCGTCACGGTGGTGAGCGAAGCGCTGGCGCGCGAGTTCTGGCCGGGAGAGGAAGCGGTGGGGAAGCGCGTCCGTCTCAGCGGAGAGGACGAGTGGATGACCGTCGTTGGCGTGGTTCGTGACGTACGGCCGGAAGCACTCTCCGCTGCGCCGCGCCCGACGTACTACCTGCTCACGTCGCAGTTCGCCGAGATGACCGGTATCGTTTCGCAGGGCATGACGTTGGTGCTGCGCGTGGCAGGCGATCCGGCAGCACTGACCACGGCGGCGCGTTCAGTGGTCCGCGCGTTGGACCCGGAGCTCCCGCTGCATCGTGTGCAGACGCTCGAATCCGTGGTGGAGAACTCCGTTGCGCGGCCGCGATTCGCGGTCACGGTCCTCAGTGCCTTCGGCGTCTCGGCATTGGTGCTGGCGGTGGTCGGCGTGTACGGGGTGCTCTCGCACGCGATGACGCGTCGACGGCGCGAGCTGGCGGTGCGTATGGCGCTCGGCGGTCGTCCGGGAGAGGTGAGCCGGCTCGTGATGGGCTCGGGTCTTCGGCTCGCGGTCGGGGGGCTCGCGGTGGGACTCGGCGCGGCTCTGGCAGGCGCGCGCGTGCTCGAGGCGCTGCTCTACGAAGTGAGCCCCACGGATCCGGTGACCCTCGTCGCGGTGGGTGCAACGCTCCTGGTGGCCGCCGCTGCAGCGAGCTGGCTTCCGGCCCGGCGTGCCACCAAGGTGAGTCCGGCGGAGGTGCTGCGGGGGGAATGACGAGACGCGGTTGCGAAGGCGTAAGGGCGGGGATTGCGGATGCAGCGACCGCACGGGATGATCCCCTCGGATTTCCGATCCCCCCTCCTGTCCCGCGATCCGTGTTTCCTTACGCCAGAACATTCGCTGCACTGCTCGTCGTCGCCACCGTGGCCGACGCCCAGGCCCCAGCGCCGACGCCGCCCTCGACGTGGGACGTCACCCAACCCCGCGGCCGCACGCGCGAGATCTCGTTCACGACCAGCGAAGGCACGTGGATGTCGGTCGACGTGTCGCCGGATGGCCAGTGGCTCGTCTTCGACCTCCTCGGGCATGTGTATCGGATGCCGGTCGCCGGCGGGAACGCGACTCCCCTGACGCAAAACAGCGGCATCGCCATCAACACGCACCCTCGCATCTCTCCCGACGGATCGACCATCGCCTTCATCAGCGACCGGCGCGGGCAGAACAACCTGTGGGTGATGAACGCCGACGGCAGCAACGCGCGGCCCATCTTCACCGAGAACTACGTGCGCGCGGCGACCCCGGCGTGGACGCCCGACGGGCAGTATATCGTGGTGCTGCGCAACCAGATGCCTAACGCTGCGCAGCCCGGCGGGGGGAGCGGCATCTGGATGTACCACAAGGACGGCGGCTCCGGCGTCGAATTGCTTCCGAGCTCGAGACAGCCCGCGAGTTGGCCCTCGCTCTCGCGCGACGGGCGCTACCTGTACTTCCAGGTGTCGGGCCAGGGGGCGAACCAGTCCGGCTACAGCGGCCGCGCCGACTTCCTCGGCGGCAACTACCAGGTGCGGCGGATGGACATCCGCACCGGCGACGTCTCGGCGGTTTCCTTCGGTGAGCAGTCGCAACAGCTGCAGACGTCGAGCGGCGGCATGGGCGCGCCGGAAGTCTCGCCGGACGGCAAGTCACTCGCGTTCATTCGGCGCATTCCCGATGGCACGACCACGTGGAAGGGACACAGCTTCGGCCCGCGCTCGGCGCTCTGGCTCCGGAACCTGGAGACCGGGCACGAGCGGTTGCTGATGGATCCCGTGGAGCAGGACATTTATGAAGGCGGGAAAGTGCTGAGGCACTTTCCCGGATATGCGTGGAGCGGAGATGGCCGCAGCATCTTCCTGACGCAGGGAGGCAAGCTGCATCGCCTCGACGTTGCGAGCGGCGCGGTGACGCCCATCCCGTTCACGGCGCGCGTGCAGCGCACGATTTCCGAGCTGGCGAACTTCCAGGTGAAGGAGCCCGACGAGCCGTTCGCCGTGAAGTTTACGCGATGGCAGAGCGCGTCGCCCGATGGTCGTCGGCTCGCGTTCCAGGCCGTCGGGCGCGTGTGGGTGATGGACCTGCCTAACGGTGCGCCGCGGCGCGTCACCTCCGCTGGCTTCGTGCCGTTCGAATACGCGCCGGCCTGGTCGCCGGATGGGCAGTGGATCGCCTTCACCAGCTGGGAGGATACGGTCAGCGGGCACCTGTGGAAGGTGCGCTCGTCAGGCGGTGCGCCGGAACGCCTCACGCGGAGCGCGGCCGAATACGTGCATCCGTCGTGGAGTCCCGACGGCAGTGAACTCGTGGTCTCGCGCGGCGCCGGCGAATCGCGCCATGGACGCGGCATCGTCTGGAACCAGTACTGGGACCTCGTGCGCGTGAGCGCGGCGGGGGGTGAGGCGCAGCCGGTCGTCAGGGTCACGAACGGTCCCGAAGGTAACTCGGGCAGCGCCTTCAACAACGTGCGCAACCAGATCGTGCGCGCGACGTACGGGCCGGAAGGACGCATTTTCTATCCGCACCTCTCCAGCGGCCAGACGACGGAAGCCGTGCTCTATTCGATCCGTCCGGACGGCACCGACCGTCGTGCACACCTGAGCTTTCCCCTCGCCGACGAAGCCACCGTGTCGCCGGACGGCAAGTGGGTCGCCTTCCAGGAGAGCGACAACGTGTGGGTGTCGCCGTTCCCCTTTGGTGGGGTGGGTGGCGCGACACTCCGCATCGACCGCAACCGCCCGCGACTTCCCGCCACGCGCCTGACGAGGGAGGGAGGGCTCTTTCCGACCTGGCGCAACAACACCACGCTCGACTACGGAAGCGCCGATCGCTTCTTCACGTATTCGGTTGCGACGAAGCGCGCCGATACCACGCAGGTGAGGTTGCGCGTGCCCCGGGACATCCCGGACGGCACGGTGGCGTTCACGAATGCGCGCCTCGTCACCCTGAAGAATCGCGCCGTGGTGAACGGCACGCTGGTGGTGCGCGGCAACCGCATCACGTGCGTCGGCACCTGTCCCGTGCCCGCTGGGGCGCGCACGTTCAACGTCAGCGGCAAGACGCTGATCCCGGGATTCATCGACGTGCATTCGCACAACTATCGGGAGCATCGCGGCATCATCCCGCAGCAGAACTACGAGGGGGCGATGTTCCTCGCCTACGGGATCACGACGACGATGGACCCGTCGATGTGGTCGCAGAACCTCTTTCCGACGGCGGAGATGGTGGAAGCGGGGCTCATCGTCGGCCCGCGCGTGTTCTCGACCGGCGACCCGCTCTACGCCGGTGACGGTTCGCGCCAGGAGGACTTCACGACCGCGGCGATCGCCGAGGCGGGGATCGTGAAGCTCAAGCGGTGGGGGGCGGTGTCGCTCAAGCAGTACCAGCAACCGCGGCGCGACCAGCGCCAGTGGGTGATGGAGGCGGCGCGGAAGCATGCGCTGCAGGTGACCTCGGAGAACGGGGACCTCGAGTTCACGTTAGGCATGGTCATGGACGGCCACACGGGCTTCGAGCACCCGATGTCGTACATGCCGCTGTATTCGGACTTCACGACGTTCCTCGGGAAAGCCCAGGCGACGTATTCACCGACGTTCATGGTGGGCGGACCGGGCCCGTGGAACGAGGAGTACTGGTACACGGACAGCGAAGTCTGGAAGGACGCGAAGACGCGGCGCTTCATGCCCTGGGTCACGTTCGTCCCGCAAGGGCGGCGCCGGATGATACGTCCGGACTCCGACTATTCCTTCCCGTGGCTCGCGCAGGGCATGGCCGACATCATCGCCGCCGGAGGCTTCGGCGCCATCGGGGCGCACGGGCAGCATAACGGGCTCGGGTCGCACTGGGAGACGTGGATGGCCGCATCAGCGACCGGCGCGATGGGCGCACTCGAGGTGGCGTCGCTCCACGGGGCGCGCTTCATCGGTCGCGAGCAGGACCTCGGCTCCCTCGAGGTTGGGAAGCTCGCGGACTTCATGGTGCTCAACAGCGACCCGTTGGTGAACATCAGGAACACGACGGACATCCAGTACGTGGTGAAGGGTGGCGTGGTGTACGACGACGAATCACTCGACGAGCTGTGGCCGCGGCAGCGGCCCTACGGCACGCCG
>JACMLI010000662.1 GCA_014379705.1 Gemmatimonadaceae bacterium | reverse complement strand
GTCGGGACGAAGGCGCGGCCGGCGGCCTTGCGTCGGGCAACCGTGCCCTGAAACAGCACGATCATCGGTGCTGCGGCGGGGAGCATCATCGCCACCATCATCACCGCCCACATCCCGATCAGGAGCACGAGGTTCGCGCCGCCCCACTCCTGCATGTGCGGCATTACCATGCCCGCCCCCATGCCGCGCCCCATCGCCGAGTCGTGCCTACCCATTCCGAGGAGGTGCGCCCACGCGAGCGACGCGAGAACGACGACGCCGGCGCCCACCACTATCCGGTCTCGCCGCACGATGCGCTCGACCAGTGCGTTGCCCGGCGATGCGTCCACCGCGCGGTTCGCGTCCCCCGGGGCGCCGTGCGCCTCCGCTTCCACGGCGCTACGCTCGTGTCGGGACGTCGGGCCGGGTTTCAGCTCTGGTTGTGCCAGTCCACCGTGGACGTGGAGGCGAACCGGCTCGGGTGCTCGAATGCGAGATCGCCGTGCCGCACGTACATCGTGTCGGTGGTCACGATGTTCCCGTCGTTCCAGAAGAAGCCGCCCTTGGGGTAGACGATGTGGACCTCCGACTCCTCGCCTGTGACAACGTTGCGGATGGGCGTGAGCTGCGCCTCGAGCACGCCAGGGATCTGGAGCAGCGTGCGGCGGCCCTCGGCGCGGAACGTGATCGGGGCGCGAACCGGGCCGTCCATCCGTGACACGGTTGCTGCCAGCGCCTCCCAGGGCATCCCGCCGGCCTGGCCCGTAAAGATCGTCACGATGGCATCGACCTGCTCGGGGCGAGAGGACTCGTCCACGAACAGGGCCACGTGCCCATTCCCCTCATGGATGGCTCCCGGGTACTTGGCGGCGACCGCGACGCGCATCCCGGTCAGGTCCACGTCACCGAAGTGCCCGTCGGTGACATCGAGCGCCATGAGGAACTCGCACGCACCCTCGTTGGGCCCGCCGCCGAACTGGCAGTTGCACCCATGCCGGCAGTTGCACGCCTCGAGCTGGTTCGCCCGGATGCGGTACGCGGCGCGTGTGGGGGTCTGGGTCGTGGGCGCGGCCATGATGTACCTCCGTGTGCGTAGGTCGTGGACTCATCGCTCGCCGCGGTCTTGTCGCGGCCGACGCGGGATGGTCGCGCTCCGGCAATAAATGCAGATGCCCTCGCGAGCACGCCACTTTCATGGCTATACGGTACGACCGGTCACGGCTGGCCACAACATGCCGCAGCACGACGCAGCGGTATCGCTCTGTTGGTATCGCAAATCGTGCGGCCCGTTCGTGGAAGTCGCTGCGAGGACGACAGCGAGAAGACCGCAGACCGACCCAATCGGTTACCCTAGAGGCTGCATGAAACGAAAACGGCACCGCTTTCGGAGTGCCGTAACCCGTTTTCCTGCTTGCTGTTGCCCCTCCAGGGCTCGAATGCGTGCCGGCTGGTAGTCGCCTGGCGGCTCCTTTACAAGCGATGGCGCCGACAAACTACGCTGGCGCGCGCGGCCGGGCCGTCTGGCTGCAGGTGACGGCGTGCCCTGCAGCACGAAATCGACATGATCGTGACGAGGGACGCGACGGCCCGCAACCCGTCGGCGCCGGACGCCTGGGGGACCACCTCGCCGACCTGCGCGAACTGGTGGAAACGCCGCACGCTGGTGGTCGTGAAAATTTCGCCGCTCTTTTCCGCAATGGTCCGTATGACCCGATTCGCCCCGCTCCTCGCCCTGCTGTTCGCCCTGCCTCTTGGCGCACAGCGAACCAACCGTGATCCCGACGCCGTGCGCCTCGTCACCGACGACATCGCGCACTTCTGGGACGCATTCGACGCACGTGCGGTTCTCGGCACGGAGCGCGCGCTCGATTCGCTGTACTTCGGTCGGGCGACGCCCGGTCTGCAGGACTTTCAGCAGCTCCGGCTGCAGCGCAAGGACACCTTCGCGAAGACGGTCGATGTCGCGGCGCGCTACTACGGCTCCACGCGGGCCTCGATGGCACGCATCGCGACGTTCGAGCCGTCACTGCGCGACATGCTCCGACGCTTCGCCGCCCTGTATCCCGATGCCACGTTCCCTGACGTCTACTTCGTCGTCGGCCGCCTGAGCACCGGTGGCACGACGGGATCGGCCGGACTGCTGATTGGTGCCGAGATGTATGGTCGCACCGACGATTCCCTGTTGACCGCGCCCCTCGGCAACTGGCATCGCGCCGTTCTCCGACCCGTGGATGACCTCACGGTGATCGTCGCTCATGAATTGGTGCACTATCAACAGGGGCAACTCGGCAGCAGCCTGCTCGGCCGCAGCCTGCGTGAAGGCATTGCCGACTTCGTCGCGGAACTGCTGACGGGCCAGAACCTCAATGCCGGCGCGGTCGACTATCTCGATGCGCACGAGGCCGAGCTGCGTGCGGAGTTCCTGGCAGGCATGACGAAGGATGACGTGTCGCAGTGGCTGTACAACGGCGATGCGAGCGTCGGACGGCCGGCGGACCTCGGCTATGCGGTGGGACACCACATCGCGCGTGCGTACTACGAACGTCAGGCGGACAAGCGCACGGCCGTCCGTGAGATGCTCACGCTCTCGAACGAAGACGCGGCGCGGCGATTCCTCGACGCGAGCGGCTGGGCGCACTAGCTGTAGTTGACGGAGAGGTTGTTCACAGGGCGTATCGGTTGAAAGCTGCGGTTGTCTGGACACTCAGCCGGCAACCAGCCAGAGGCCCTGTGAACACCCACAAGCATGCACGATTGACCCGCGGGGCGACTCGCCGTCCTCCAAGGCGTCCGCGCCGGGGTGGCGGGAGGTGGCGCGGGGCGTCTGCGTCTCGGCGCGCAACGTCTGGAAGTAGTGGAAGCGCTTGCAGACGGACGGCGTGGCGCCATGCGATCCCCGGGAGCCCTACTACTCGACCTGCTGACCGGCGAGCCGATGACCACCGAGGGCCGGCGCGCGCTGGCGATGTACGTGCTGCAACTGGTCCGCCGTCGAGGAGCTGCAGAACACCGAGGATAACGGCGCCATCGAAAATCGGGCGCATGTATACACGTTGGTGACCCGATCTCCCTGGAACGACAAACGGCACCCCGTAAGGAGTGCCGTAAGTCGTTGTGCTACTTCGTATTGCCCCTCCAGGGCTCGAAACTGGACTCTTCTGATCCAGAATGTGGCTGACCGGAAGAAATAGATGACTGGGCATTGGCGCCGAGGTGCCGCTGGACAGAGAGGGCCCCGCACGCGCTGCCGACGCATGCGCCGCTCGCCACAACGCGTCCTGCACTCCGCCGGGCAGCCCTGTGCCCCGGGCGTGGGTCGTGCGCACCGCTTACCCAGCTGAGTGAACTCGCCGTCCTGTAGAACCTTCGTCGCGCCGCGCACTATTAGTCGCTCAAGTCCGCACCGCGTGCCGATGCCGCTACGGCACGCGGAACACGATGCCGCCGATGACAGGCGTTGGTCCACCACCAAGACCAAGCTGTCCGAGGTTGTTAACTCCCCAGCAATACGCCGCCCCCGCACTCGTCAGGCCGCAGGTGTGCTCGCCGCCGGCCGTCAGCGTCGTGAACGCCTGCCCCCCGCTCACCATCGTCGGCGCGAGGCGGTGCGTGCCGGTGCCGTCGCCCAGCTGGCCGGTGCCATTAAAGCCCCAGCAGTACCCCGCCCCCGAACTCGTGCGGCCGCAGGTGTGCTCCCCGCCGGCCGTGAGCGCC
>JACMLI010000661.1 GCA_014379705.1 Gemmatimonadaceae bacterium | reverse complement strand
GACGTGCGCACCGAGGCCGTCGAGTCGTTGGGCGAGCGCCCGGAGCCGCGCGCGTTCGACATCCTGGTGCGCATCGCGTGGGACGATGGCGACAGCCAGGTGCAGGTCCAGGCGGTGGAGACGATGGGCGAGACACGCGACGCGCGCGCGCCACGCGAGCTCGAGCGCGTCATCCGCGACCACACCCGCACGGAGGTGCGACGCGAGGCTGTCGAAACCCTCGGTGAGCTGGACGATCCGTCGGCCGTGCTCCCGATCCTGAGGCGCATCGTCGAGCAGGACGCCTCATCCGACGTGCGACGCGAGGCCATCGAGACGATCGGCGAACTCCAGACCGGCCCTTCGCGCGATGCGCTCAAGGACTACGCTCGCTCCGGCCGGGACTCGGAGGTGCGTCGCGAGGCCATCGAGACGCTGGCCGACCAGGGGGAACACGAAGACGTGATGACCCTCCTGATGGGGATCATCAACGGGAGCGCCGAGGAGAACGACCAGGCGGTCGCCGTCGAGCAACTCGCGGAGGTCGAGGATGGGCGCGTGGTCGCGCGGCTCACGGACATCGCGACGACGCATCCGTCGCAGCGCGTTCGACGAGTGGCGGTGGAGGAACTTGGTGACGTGGACGAAAGTGGTGCCCGCGACGCGTTGCTGCGCATCATCGGGAGTCACGCCGAGCCGTCGATACGGCGCCTCGCGGTGGAGTCGTTTTCGGAGTCGGCGAGCCCGGCCGAGGTGATCAAGCAGATGCGGGCCCTGCTGAACAGCTCGAACGAACATGAGCTGCAGGCCCAGGCGCTCGAAGCCCTCGAGGACCTTGACGACGGACAAGGCATCCCGGCAATCATCGAGGTCGCGCGCACGCACGCGAACCGTGACCTCCGTCGCAAGGCGCTGGACGTGCTGAGCGATAGTGACGACCCGAGGGCGCACAAGGAGGTCGCGCGGATCCTCGAGGGAAAGAAATAGATCCACCCTTTGGCCGGATCGGATGGACAATCGGGGCGCGACGGGCAATCGTCAGGGAGATTCCTTCCCTCACGATTGCCCTTCATGCTACGCTCACCCCTTGTGCGTCTCGCAATAGTCGTCGCCTTCGTCGCACTCCCGCTGGCAGCGGTGGCTGCAAATCGTTTGGCAATCGCTCAACCGCGCACGGGCCTGACCTTCGAGCGGGCACTGCCGCCGATGGATGGGAAGCAGCTCAACGTGAAGGTCGTCGACGTGCGCTACGCACCGGGACAGTCCTCCAACCCGCACAAGCACGGCTGCGCGGTCATGGTCTACGTGGTCAGTGGGGCGGTGCGCATGGGCGTGCGAGGGGGCCCGGACTCTGTCTATCGCAAGGGTGAAGTGTTCTTCGAGCGACCCACCGACATCCACCAGGTGGGCGCCAACGCCAGCATGACGGACTCGGCGCATTTCACGGCAACGTTCGTCTGCGACCATACCGGCCCGCTGACGGTGCCCGTTCCCCCGACGCCGTAGCGGGAGTCCCGAGCGTCGCGGTGCGCTTGCCCTTGCGCCCTTGTCATTCGCCAACCCCCGCGTTCGGTCGACCCGTCCCTCCGGGGCTGGTATTCGCCGCCCGGCCCGGGCATTCATCGATGTACCTCGAGCACTTGCAGGGTGCATCCGATGATCCACTCCCCGAGCGACCGCCATGATCGCTGAGTTGCGCTACGTCGTCCGGTCGCTCGCTCGCGAGCGCGGGTTCGCGCTCGGCGTCATCGCCACCTTTGCCGTGGCCATCGGGGCGACGGCCGCGATGTTCGGGCTCGTGAACCGCTTGATGCTGGCGCCCCCACCGGGCGTGGCGGACGCGCGCCAGGTGATGCGCGTGCAGTACGCGTACGGTGAACCTTCAGGCGATCGCTTCACGCTGACGACGACGTCTTATCCGGTCTTTGAGACGGTGAGCGGCGTGGATGGTGCGTTTGCGTCGGTCGCCGCTGAGCGGACCGATACCGTGACGATCGGGAGTGGGGCCGAGCTCGCGCGCGTGCCCGTGGTGCAGGCGAGCGGACGCTACTTCTCGACGTTAGGCGTCCGCCCCGCGGCCGGGCGGTTCTTCGGCCCGGGGGATGACGTGCTGCCGGCCGGCAACGACGTCGTCGTCCTCGGCTATGCCTTCTGGCAGCGGCAGTTCAACGGCGAGATGAGCGTGCTCGGCACCGAGCTCGTGGTCGATGGCCAGTGGCTGACGGTGATCGGTGTGGCGCCCAGTGAGTTCAACGGCACCGCGCTGGGCACGACGGACCTGTACGTGCCGCTGAGCACCGCGATGCGGGCTCGCGGAGCCGGGTGGTGGAGCCAGACGGGGTTCAACCTCGTGACCGTGGTCGTTCGGCTGCGCGAAGGCGTCGAGCCGACGGCAGCCAGCGAGATGGTCGCGGCGGCGCTGCGCGAATCAGGGAGCGCGGGATCACGCGAAACGCTGGTGGCGGCCGCGCTCGAGTCCCTCCACCCCGGTCGGTCGGCGCGAGGCACGCCACACGGACGCATCGCGCTCTGGGCGACGGGGGTCGCATTGGCCGTGCTCCTCATTGCCACGGCCAACGTCGGCACGCTGCTGCTCCTCCGGGCGGCCCGCCGACGCGGCATGACGGCGGTCCGCATCGCCCTCGGCGCTCGGCCGATGGCGCTCGTCGGGCACTCGCTGCTCGAGGGTTTGCTGCTGGCGCTCGTTGGGGCCGGCATCGGCGTGCTCCTCTCGCGATGGTTCAGTGATGCCATACGAGCGACGCTCCTGCCTGGCCTTGCGCCGGATGGTGGGATCGTGGACTCGCGCGTTCTGCTCGCCTCGATCGTGGCCGCCTGCGTGGCGGGGCTGGCGGCGGGCCTGGGCCCGCTTGCGCAGTACGGCCGACGCAACCTGACCGTGGACCTGCGGGCAAGTGGCGGACACGGCGCGTCGGGACGCTTCGTCCTGCAGCAGGGACTCGTCATGCTACAGGTGGGCCTGTGCATCGTGCTCCTGATCGGCGCCGGACTATTCGTGCGCAGCGTGCGACGAGTGCAGGGCCAGGACCTCGGCTTCTCGGCGGCGCGGCTCCTGCACATCACGCTCGACTTTCGTGGCGCGCTGTCGGGCCCCGGGCGAGACGAGGCGCATTTCGCGGCCGTCGATCGCATTCGCGCGGTCCCCGGCATCACCAATGCGTCGGTCACGCAGGGCACGCCATTCGCCTCCCACCACATCCCCCCGATCAGCCTCCCGGGCTACGAGCTGCCTCCACCCAACCTCAAGCAACTCCCTATCCTCTACGGCGCGACGCCGGACTACCTCGCGATGATGGGCGTGAGGGCGCGGGAGGGGCGGCTCTTCACCGAAGGGGACACGCGCACGTCGCCCCTGGTGGTGCTCGTGAACGAAACGATGGCGCGCACGGCGTGGCCCGGGCAGGGCGCGATCGGCCGGTGTGTGAAGGTCGGCTATGGGCCAACGATGGACGACGATCACATGGTAGCGGTGCAGCAACTGCCCTGTCGCACCGCGGTGGGCGTGGTGCGCGATTCTCGCGCGCGGTCGCTGCGCACCGAGGGCGACGAGGCGGCGCTCATGCAGTATTACCTGCCGTTCGCGCAAGTGCCCCAACCACCGTTAGGCAACGTGAACGAGGTCCACGCCATCATCGCCCAGAGCGCGGGGGACCCCGGCGCAGTGGTGGCGGACGTCCAGCGGATCATCCAGGGGACGAGCGCGACGCCGGTCTACGCGCACGTCGTGCCGTACCAGGAGTTGCTCGATCCACAGCTCCGTTCGTGGCGACTGGGGGCGGCCTTGTTTTCCGCATTTGGTGCGCTCGCCCTGGTCATCGCGGCGGTGGGACTGTTCGCCGTGACCTCGTACGTCGTCTCCCAGCGCACGCAGGAGATCGGGGTTCGCCTGGCTCTCGGCGGGTCGGCGCGGACGGTCGCGACGCTCGTGGTACGTGATGCCGTGCGATTGACGGCCATCGGTGGCACGGCGGGGATGGTCGTCGCGCTCGTGGGGGCGCCCCTGGTGCAGGACCTCCTCTTCCAGACATCACCGCGCGATGCGATGAGCGTGCTCGTGGCAGGCCTTGGCCTCCTGTCGGTCACGATCGCAGCGGCGGCCCTGCCGGCGTGGCGCGCGGGGCGCGTGAGCCCCATGATCGCGTTGCGCAACGACTGATGGCAACACACCTCCCACTCAGCGCCCCCCTCGAGGCGTATGAGTCGCAAGCGGCGGCACTACTGCGCGGCCACGCCGCTGGGGAGCGGGCGGCGATCGACCAGTTCCATGAGAACCACCCGCGTTTCCTCGACGAGAAGGTCACGTGGCTGCCGTTGCCACTGTCGGACGAGGAGATCGCGCAGCAGGCGCTGACCATCGACGACGCGCGGCTCGCGGTCGCGCGATCCTATGGCTTCCGCGATTGGGATGCCCTCGCGTCGCTGGTGAATGAGGCGGCGCGCGAGGGGTCGCCCGTGCGTGAGTTCGAGTACGCCGTGGAGGCAGTGATCGTCGGAGACGAGAGCGCGCTGCGCGAGCGACTCGCCGCGAATCCGGCCCTGGTGCTCGCCCGGTCCTCGCGGGTGACCAACCAGGATCCGTCTGTGCACGGAGCCACGCTGCTGCACTACGTCGCGGCGAACGGGGTGGAGGGGTATCGCCAACGCACACCGGCGAACGTCGTTGAGATTGCCCGGATCCTCCTCGAGGCAGGCGCCGAGGTCGATGCGCGCGCCGGCATGTACGGCGGCGAATACGCCACGTTGAGCATGCTGGTCTCGAGTTCTCCGCCGGCAGGGGCGGGAATGCAGGTGCCGCTCGTGCACGTGCTCCTCGACCACGGGGCGGCGATCGAGGGCGTCGGAATGCCGAAGTGGCACTCGCCGTTGATGACGGCGCTCATCTTTGGATTCCGGGATGCCGCGGAGGCCCTGGTGTCACGTGGCGCGAAGGTGGATCGACTCGAGGTGGCGGCGGGGCTCGGGCGTGTGGGCGACGCGACCGCCCTCCTTCCTTCCGCCGACGAGGAGAGTCGCCATCGCGCGCTTGCCCTCGCCACGATGTGTGGGCAGGTCGGCGTTGCTCGGCGGCTTCTCGAGGCCGGCGTGGATCCCAGTCGGCGCAATCCCGACGGGTTTCACGGGCATGCCACACCGCTGCACCATGCTGCACACGCCGGCCACCTCGAGATGGTGGCGCTGCTCGTCAGGCACGGTGCCCGCGTCGACCTTCGCGACTCGCTCTGGCAGGGCACTCCACTCGACTGGGCAGAGCATGGCGAGCAGGATACGATCGCGGCGTTCCTGCGCTCGCAGGGCGCGCAGGAGTAGCGCTCAGGGAGCCTCCGCCAGGCGCTCCTCGAGCCGGGCGCGCACGGCCGGCCATTCGTCGTCGACAATGCTGAAGTACGTGCTGTCGCGACTCGTCCCGTCGGCTTGCACGATGTGTTTGCGGAGCGTGCCTTCTTCCACGGCGCCGATGCGCAGCAGCGCCGTCCGCGAACGGGCATTCTGCACGTGCGCCTTGAACTCCACGCGACGACAGTGCCATTCGTCGAAGGCGTGACAGAGGAGCAGGTACTTGGACTCGGTGTTCACGCGGGAGCGCTGCCACGCCGGCGCGATCCATGTGCCGCCGATCTCCACGCGTCGGTTGGACT
This sequence comes from Gemmatimonadaceae bacterium, assembly GCA_014379705.1. Taxonomy (GTDB): domain Bacteria; phylum Gemmatimonadota; class Gemmatimonadetes; order Gemmatimonadales; family Gemmatimonadaceae; genus RBC101. Next base: position 8,678 of record JACMLI010000661.1, on the reverse strand, counting down.
CGGAGACGTGCATGAAACGCGTGGACCCGATCGGCGCACCGGTGCTCCGCAGGACGATCGCAAAGGCAAAGGCGAGGCCGGCTCGCTGCTCCTCGAGCACTTCGCGCACGAAGGCCTCCATGTCGCTGCGCCCGGCCACGCGCACGGGTGTCCACGCCCAGAGCGACGCGTCGACGCCAACGACAGAAAGCGCCTCGACGTGGTCGAGGGAGAGGGCGACGAGCGACACGTCGCGCCCCTCCAGGGCGGCTGGAACGAACCACGCCACGTTCAGTCCCGGTCGTTGCGCCCGATGATCGCCGTGGCGGACATGTGTCCTGTCACATTGAGCACCGTCGAGAACACGTCGGGAATGGCGTCCACCGCGATGAGCAGTCCGACGCCCTCCGCCGGCAGTCCAATCGCGAGGAAGAGGGGCGTGAGCATGATGAACGCGCCACGTGGCACGCCGGGAGCCGCGAAGGACAGGAACACGGCCGCCACCGCGATCGTCGCGAGGGAACGTGGGCCGATGGGGACGCCGTAGAACCAGCCGGCGAAGAGCGCGCCCATCGTCCATGAGACGGGCCCGGCGATCTTGAAGATCGAGACCGCCAACGGCAGCACGAACCCGGTGACGCGCGGCCGGATGCGCAGCGATTGCTCGGCCCCCTCCACGAGCGCCGGCAGCGACGCGATGGACGAACTCGAGCTGAACGCGATGAGCTGCGCGGGAAGCACGGCCTTCGCGAACTCCCGCATGGGGATGCGCGCGGCAACGGCGACGGTCGGGTAGAGGAGCAGCGTGACGAGGATGCTCCCTAACGAGTACGCGAGGATGTAGAAGCCGATGGCGCCGGCGAGCATGCCCCCGGCATGCACGGCGAGCGGCAGGACGAGCGCGAAGATCCCGATCGGCGCGGCGAGAACGACCCACCGCACCAGCAGGAGCATCGCCTCCCCAAGCGAGCGAAAGAATCCCGTGAGCGTGGCGCGGGACTCGGGAGAGGTCCTGGCAATCGCGAGGGCGAGGAGGAGCGTGAACAGGATGAGCGGGACCATCGCCCCGGTTGCCGCTGCCGCAATCGGGTTTGGCGGAATGAGCGACGTCACCCACGCCGCGAACGTCTGCTGCTGGTCGCCGGAGAGTTGGGCGGCCGCTTCGGCGGCACCGGGGGGCAAGGGCACGCCAGTGTTTGCCGGGAGCAGCGCGAAGAGGGCGGGCGCCATCGGCATGATGACGATCGCCGTGCCGATGATGAGCAGGATGAAGGTGAGGAGCGTGCGCGCACCGAGCCGGCCGACCGCCTTCACGTCGGCAGCGGACGCCACGCCGGTGATCAACAGCGACACGACGAGCGGGATGACCGTCATGCGGATGGCGTTCACCCACAGCGTGCCGATGGGCGCGATCGCGTCAGCTGCGCGAATCAACGACGCGTTGCCGATGGCCGCGAGAGCCAAGCCCAGGGCGCCGGCGATGAACAGCGAGAGGAGAACCCGCGTGCTTTCTTTCATCAGGTCACATCATCAGGTCGCCGCCGTTGATGTCGAAGGACGCCCCGGTGATGTATCCGGCGGCCTCCGACGCGGCAAAGCAGATGAGGTCCGCGACTTCGAGCGCCGTGCCCAGGCGCGGCACGGGGTAGCCGGCGGCGAGTCGCTGCAACAGGTCGTTCGACGCGTGCTCGCGCGTGAGTTCCGTGTCGATCATCCCCGGGCAGATCGCGTTCACGGTGATGCCGAACGCGCCAAGTTCCTTCGCACTCGCGCGAGTCAGGCCGAGCAGTCCCGTCTTGGACGCCGTGTAGTGTGCACCGCCGAGCGTGCTGACCATGCGTCCTGCTGACGACGAGACGTTGATGATGCGCCCATAGTGCTGGGCCTTCATGGCGGGAAGCACCGCCTGCGTGAAGAGGAAGGGCACGGTCATGTTCAGCCGCAGCGTCTCGTTCCATTCTTCCTCGGTGAGGTCAGCAAAGCGGGCGGACCTGGCCATGGCCGCGTTGTTCACGACGATGTCGACGCGTCCGAAACGATCGAGGACGTGTTGGACGATCTGTGCCGGAAGGCCTGGACGCGCGAGGTCACCGGGGACGGCGAGCCCACGATCCCCGAGTTCCGCAGCCAGTGCGTCGGCACGCTCTGCGTCGCGGATGTTCACGGCGACGGAGGCTCCCAGTTCGTGAAGCCGAACGGCGGCAGCGCGACCCAGTCCCCGAGCCGCACCGGTCACGATGGCGACGCGTCCAACAAACGTCGTCATGCGACGTGACTCATTCGGCTCCCGTGTGAGCGGCGGCGCAGGTCAGGGCGCAGAAACTACGAGGACTGCCCCGGCTGTCAACAATCCAGTGAGATCGCTCTCGAAGGGTCCTTAGCGCGGTGCTGGCATCCCGCAGTCAAAACTTCGTTCGTCGTCCGTGCTGCCTGTACCGCGGTAACGCGCGATCTGTGGATACCCACACAACGGGCGCGTTCGCGGCGCGCCGCCACCGACAGGGGGTCGCTGTGCCACAATGCGCTCCGGCGCTTGACCACGCTCGACCCACGCGTCGATCACCTGGAGGGCGTCGAAGACGAACGTCCCTTCGCCATCGCCGCAGTGATCCACGCCAGGCAGCATGAACAAGCGGATCGCGTTCCGTGCGTCGCCACCGCTCGCAGCGAGCGCCTTCTCGTAGTACTCGACGGTGTTCCTGGCGGGAATCAATGCGTCGGTCCAACCGTGCCAGAGCAGGAGCTTGCCACCACGACCAACGAACGCACCGAGATTGGCTTCCGTCGTCGTGACCTGGGCTCGGTCCTCGGCGATTCCGCGCGCTATGTCGCGATCGAAATCGAGGGTCGCCAGGTTCCAGCTCGCATCACGCATGACGACGTCGCGCATGTAGTTGGCGCCGATCGGAAAGATGCGCGGGGTAAACGCCATCCACGCCAATTCGCCCCCAGGTGTCGGCCCCGGCATCAGCGTGCCGGAACGGGTCACCACACCAGCATAGAGCGAGCGAACCGCCGCGACTTGTCGATCTGTCAGGCAATTCTGCGCATTGGTGGCGTTGCACCGGAGGGTGGCAGGGTCGAATGCACAACGCTGCGGATCCTCAATGACCTTGTCGTTGACGCCATCGTTTGCATCGCACGCGGCAATCGCTGCCGCCTGGAGCAATTCGAGGTGGCGCGGCGTCAAGCCCACTGCCGAATCCGTCATCACACGCTGGACGTTGGCCGCGTAGGCCATGAGCGGCATCCAGTTGTTGGCCGGCGCACCGGCGACGATGCCGTCGTAGTCGGCGGGGAAGCGCTGCGCCTCCTTGAGCCCCTGCCGACCCCCCGAGGAACAGCCGATCCAGTAAGCATGGCGCGCATTGCGTCCGTAGTGTGCAAGGATGATCGCCTTCGCCTTGACCGTCATCTCGTGCACGGCACGCCAGGCGTAGTCCGTCATCGCCTCTGGACGCTCGACCGCAAAACGGGAGTCGGCCTCATCGCCATCGTGTCCGGTGTTGGTTCCCGCGACGGCGTAGCCACCCTGCAGCGGCTCGGCCATGGCGAAGTGCCAGATTGCCCCGCTCATGCCGCCATTTCCCACACCGACGAACTTGCCGTTCCACCCCGCGCTCGGCAGCCAGACTTCTATCTTGATTTCAGAGCCGGTGACCGGTGCAACAGTCGCGGTCACGCGGCAGAACGCCGGCACGCGGCTGAAGTTCTGTGGTACCGGAATGGGGGGTGCGGGTGCGACGAACGCGCCTGAATCAACCCGTTGCGCCATCGTGATGCGCGTGTTTGGCAGCGCAATGGAGGCGAGGGTTTCACACGGCATTGCCGCCTGCGGTCCGCCCGGTTGCGCGAGCGCCGGATCCTGGCTGGGCACGGTCAGGGCAACCCAGGTGCCCAGCAGCCAAAGAGCCCGCGGCATCGAGCTGCGATCGGAAGTGGTCGTCACAATTCGCCTCGGTGGGAAGCAGGTGATCGTCGTCATCGGTCACTTCGTGGAGCCTCTGTCGCACGCAGGAAACCACGAAGCGCCTTCACCGTCTGCGCCCGATTATCCCACATGGTGAGGTGCGCCGCCGAGTCGATGACGACGACCTCGGCGCCCGGCACGAGGGCGGCCTGCTTGCGCACCGTGACCGGGTTGGCCTCGTCGAACTCGCCCACCGTGAACAACGTCGGAACCTTGATGTCCTTGAGGTGGCTCGTGGCGTTGTACTGCTTGAGCGTGCCGACGATGGTGAACTCGCTGGGCCCCTGGAAGTACATGTACTGCTCCATCCCGACCGTGGCCATGGTGCTGTCCCAGTCCGGCTGCTGGATGTTGCGTGCAACATACCGCGACATGAACTCGCCATTCGCCGCCTCGTAGTCCTTGCTGTCGTACTTCTGCGCCTTCGTGGCGGCAGCGATCGCGCGCCGCGCCGGCTCGCTCAAGGTCTTGACGAGGTCGTTCGCGTGTCGCTCCCACTCGGCCATGTCGAGCGCGGGGCTCATGAGCGTGAGCGAGGCGACGCGCCCGGGATGCGCGCGGTAGTACTCGAAGCCGAGGATGGTGCCCCACGAGTGGCCGACGAGGTGGACGCGCTCGAGCTTGAGGTGCGCGCGCAGCGAGTCGAGTTCGGCGACGAAGTGGGCGATGGTCATCTTCGTCGTGTCGGTGAGGCGGTCCGACTTGCCGTTGCCTAACTGGTCGAAGCGAACGACGGAGCGGTCGTCGCCGAGGTCCTCGAGGGCCTTGAGGTAGAAACTCCCGTAGCCCGGCCCACCGTGGAGGAGGATGGCCGGCGTCCCGGTGCCCGTGCCCGACACCCGGTACCAGATCTTCCCGCCGTCGACGTCGAGGGTCGCTTCCGTCGGCGGCAGAGGCGCGGCGGCGGCCTGTGAGGCGGGGGACGACTCTCCGGAGCACGCGAGGAGGGCGAGTGCGAATGGCGCAAGTCGCAGCAAGGTTCGCATGGGCACCTGAGGTCGAAGGTGTGCGGGAAGCTACGGCTGACGTGGCACTGGTCAATCCGTGGCGCGCCTGGCCGGCTCCGGGATGGCCACTCAATGTCCCGCCATGTAGCATTTCTCCGTCCTCTCGTGAGACCGGGCCCCCTTGATGAGAACGACACGGGGCTCCGGCCTTCGCGGAGCGACGCGTGGGTAACTATCTCGTCCACCTCGTCTCCTCGACCCTGGATGTCTTGCCGTCTGACGCCCAACCCGTTCCTGCGCTCCGCGCCCCGGCTCGTCATGGGCGCCGCCATGGTCCTCCTCGCACTTGCGCCCGGGGCGGCGCAGTCCCAGGCCGATACCGCTCGAGGCGGCGCTCGCCGGCCCGACCTCGGCCCGCTCAAGACCATCACATTCGATACCGATGAGGGGACCTACCTCTCACTCGACGTGAGCCCCGATGGTCGGAGCATCGCCTTCGACATGCTCGGCGACATCTATGTCATGCCGATTGAAGGTGGGGAGGCGAGGGTCATCTCGAGTGGGCTCCACTGGGACCAGCAGCCCCGGTGGTCGCCCGACGGACGCCGCATCGCCTTCGTGAGCGACCGCGACGGCGCGTGGAACCTGTGGCTCATGAACGGCGACGGCACGCAGGCAAAGCAGCTCTCGCGCACGCGCAAGGACACCTACATCTCCCCGGCGTGGCTTCCCGATGGCCCGGCGATCATGGTGCGCATGAACGCGTGGTCGCCGCCGGCCGCTCCCGGGGGGCCGAGCGCGAGTGACCTGTACGCGTTCTATCCGGACGGTGGCTCGATGCGCGTCGCCGAAGGCAAGCTCACGGCCGCGACGAACGCGGTGGCGTCTCCCGATGGCCGCTACATCTACTTTCCCGGCGGCAGCACCTTCGCCTTCGGGAGCGCAGGGCCGCTCAACCGGTACGATCGGCTGACCGGGAACACGGTGCCGCTCACCTGGTCGGGGCGCAGCCTGCGGCCAGCGGCATCGGCCGACGGCACGCTGCTCGCCTACCTGCGAAAAGTCGACGCCCGCCTCGACCTCGTCGTTCGCAACCTGGAAACCGGAGACGAGCGCGTACTCGTCCCCGGCTTGTGGACCGAGGAGATCGGCTCGAGTCGGAACCAGGGGGACTATCCGAGCTACGGATTCACCCCGGACGGGCGCTCGATCATCATCTGGGCGCGCGGGAAGATCCATCGCATCGATGTCGCGACGGGTGCCGACGCGATCATCCCCATGCGCGTGAAGGTCTCCCTGCAGGTCGCGGAGCGGGTGACGAACCCGCGGCGCCTGACGAGTGACTCGGTGGTGTCGCGGGTGATCCGCTGGCCGCGCGTCTCCCCCGATGGTCGTCGCCTGGTGTTCAGCGCCATGGGCCGGCTCTGGACCCTGGACCTGCCTAACGGCTCGCCGCGCCGCCTGACGAGTGGCACGGAGGGCGAATATGCCCCTGCCTTCTCGCCCGACGGGCGCTCGATCGCCTACACCACGTGGAGCGACTCATTGGTTGGCGGGCACCTGCGCGTCATTCCGGTCGCGGGTGGGGCGTCGCGGGCCGTGACGACGCAGCCCGGCCAGTACCTCAACCCGGCGTGGGCCCCCGACGGCAGCAAGATCGCGTACGTGGTCGGCAACCCGGTGTCGGAGCAGATCGCGTGGCAGCCGGACGAGACGATGCCGTATGCGATCCGCTGGATCCCGAGCGCCGGCGGCGAGTCGACACTGCTCACGCACGTACCCGTGCCCAACTGGCCGGAACACTCGCACCCTACGCTGTCCTGGTCCCCGGACGCGGCGCGCCTCTACCTGACGGAGATGACGACGACGCGCGCCAAGCGCTCGCTGGTCTCGTTCCGGCTCGATGGCACGGACAAGATCGTCCACCTCCGCTTCAACCCCGGCGACGAGGCGGCACTTTCGCCGGACGGGACGCGCGTGGCGATCACCCGCGGGGACAACGTCTTCGTGACGCAACTGCCGCGCTTCGGCCTGACGCCCGTGGACTACAACTTCGAAGCGGGCCCGCTCCCCACCATGCGCCTCACGCGGGATGGCGGGGACTTCCCGCAGTGGACGGACGCCCGGCACCTCGTGTGGTCGAACGCCACAAAGGTGTACCGTCGCACCTTCTCCGGTACCGACGTCGCCCCGGGTGACACCACCACGCGTCCCGAACTGCTCGCCGACGTAAAGGTCGTCGTGCCGCGTGATGTCCCGCGGGGCACGGTGGCCTTCACCAACGCGCGCATCGTCACGATGAAGGGTGGCACGGAGGAAGTCCTGCAGGGTGCGACGATCGTGGCCACCGGGGACCGCATCGTCGCGATCGGGAACGGCGCGCGCATTCCGGCCGGTGCCACGGTGATCAATGCCGGCGGCCGCACGATCATCCCCGGCCTGCACGACGCGCACGCGCACATGCAGTTCAATCCGTACGGCTCGTACCCCGAGCAGAAGTGGCCGCACATCATGAACATGGCCTACGGCGTGACCTCGGCGTTCGATCCGTGGAACCCGAGCCACGAAATCTTCGAGCAGGGCGACATGGTCGCGGCGGGCATGATGCTCGGGCCTCGCATCTTTTCCACGGGGACGTGGATCGACGGACGCCGCGAGGAGCTGCCGCAATTCATCGACATTCGCACGGCCGAAGACGCACGCGCGATCGTGCGGCGTCTCAAGTTCCTTGGTGCTGACATGCTCAAGGAGTACATGCAGCCGCGTCGCGACCAGCGGCAGTTCCTGGCGCAGGCGGCCCGCGAGGAAGGCGTCCCGATCACGGCGGAAGGGGCGGGGGACTGGGTGCACGACCTTTCGATGGTGATGGACGGCTACACCGCGTTCGAGCATACGCTCCCGATCGCGCCGCTCTACAAGGACGTCGTGGAGCTGCTCGTGCAGACGAAGGTGCACTACACGCCGACGCTGATGGTGACCTACGGTGGCGAGGCGCTCAACAGCTACTACTACGGCCTGACGAATCCGCATGATGACCCCAAGGTGCGCCGCTTCACGCCGGAAGAGCGCATGGACGAGGGGCGTCGCTATACCCGCGTGCCGGAGGACGAACTGTTCTTCCGGCAGATTGGTCGCGACGCGGTGAAGATCAGCCGGGCCGGCGGGTTGATCTCGTTAGGTGCGCACGGCAACCGCCAGGGCATCGGCGTGCACTGGGAGTTGTGGGGCAAGGTCGAGGGGGGCGCGACGCCGTGGGAGGCGCTGCGCGATGCCACCTGGCGTCCCGCGGAGAAGATGGGGCTCGAACGAGACCTCGGGTCGCTCGAGGTGGGGAAGCTTGCCGACTTCATCATCCTCGATCGCAACCCACTGGAGAACATCCGGAACAGCGATGCCATCCGCTGGGTCGTGAAGGGCGGCGTGGTGTACGACGCGAACTCGATGACAACGCTCTGGCCGGTGCGGAAGCCGCTGCAACGCTTCTTCTGGATGACGGAGGCGGACCGGCAGAAGTTCAAGGCGGTGGATCCACCACCACTCGGAGGGACACGGTGACACGCGCGACCCCGTGGGGTGGTCGAGGGCATTCAGTGAGACGACCCGGGGTCCCGGATCTGCGCGCGCTCACGCTCGCTTGTCCGGGATGACACAGGTGTAGCTTGCATCGCATGAGAGTTTACCTCCTGCCCGTCTGCCAGGCCGGCCTCGCGCTGCTCCTGGCTGCCGCGTGCGCTCCTCCCGCGCCCACGCAGGACCTCGCGCCGGTCGCAGGGTCCGCGCTG
>JACMLI010000660.1 GCA_014379705.1 Gemmatimonadaceae bacterium | reverse complement strand
GGCGCCAGCGCCAGCGTGCTGCCCACTGAAGCAAGGGCGACGAACGATGAGATGCGCATGAAGCGGTTGTTTGGAGGAGGAGGGAAGGTACGATGTGGGCCGGGTGGTCGGGTAGTCGCGTGGTCGGGTGGAAGGGCTGACCTACAACTCTATCCTGAAACGAACGAAGGGCCTCGCGATGCTCTCGCGAAGCCCCCGAATCCGTCGCTCCGGCGAAGGCCGGAGCCCCGCGTCGTTGACCCTGCCCGCAAGAGAACGACGCTGGGCTCGCTGCCTTCGCAGGTGTGACGCCAGGGTCAGTTCACCACCACGACTTCCCCGCTCATCCCGCTGTGCAGCGTGCAGTCGTACGCGAAGGTGCCCAGCGCGTTGAAGGTGCGCGTGATCGTCACGTTGGACTCGGGCAGGATGTCCGCTGGCGTTCCCGCTCGTGGCTTGAAGATCACGTTGTGCGCCGTGGCCGGGAATCGGAACGACACCGTACCCGCCACCCGAATCGTCGTCGTGAAGGGCGTGAATGAGTTGCCAGGCATGTCGACGACGGCGGAAAGCGGAGCCGCACCCACCGTCACGCGCGTGCTTCCGGCCTTACCGCCGATGCTCGCGGTGATGTCCGTCTGCCCGTTGGCGACCCCCGTCACGAGACCCCCGGATGTCACCGTCGCGATCGCGTTGTTCGCCGACTGCCAGGTGGCTGCGGGTGCGTTGGCCACTGTGCCACCCGAGGCGTCGAGGGCGGTCGCCGAGAGCTGTTCGGTCTGAAGGGGAAAAAGTGAGATGGCCGTCGCGATCATGCGCACGCTCGCTATGCCATTGCCTCCCGTCGGACCATTGGAGCCCCCGCCGCACGCCGCAGCCCCGAACACGGCGAAAAATGCCAACACCTTTCGATTCATGGATTTCCCCCTGTCCTGCACGATGGGGTCAGCTGCCGGGCCGGGCCGTGACGGCGCTCACCGCCCGGCACAGTCGGCCGTGCTCCGCACAGTACAGTCCATAGTGGTCCTTGAAGACCTGGTGCATCCCCCGCTCCCACTCGAAGCGCACGACAAAGATCGCTTCCACCCGGGTCTTCTCCCCTGCCACGTCGCGGGGGTCCAACTCTTGGATCCGAACCTGTTCGGGAAAGAAATCCAGCTGCACGGCTGACGGGCGCGGGAAGCAAGGGTTGCCGGAGAGAGAACTTAGCGGGGGCAGCAATGGACGGGGACGCTCGTGTATTCTTGAGGCGGCCTCCCTCCATCCAATCCGTGGTCCGACTCCTGAGCGCCGTCCTGTTCGTGGCGGTGGTGATGCTGGTGCGCGCCGAACTGGCCGGCGAAGCGAGACAGATCTACCTGTTCAAGCCACTCGCGACGGGGTTCGTGATCGCCCTGGCGCTTGCCGGGCCGCGTCGGCCGTCCCCCGATCGATACGCGACCTTCGTCTTCGCCGGCCTTGCGGCGTCGCTCGTGGGTGACGTGTTCCTCATGCTGCCCGGGGATCGGTTCGTGCCCGGACTCGTGGCCTTCCTCGTGGCGCACATCCTGTACACCTACGCGTTCACGCGCGACCGCGGCTTCTCCGCCGTGCTTGCCACCGGTGTCCCGCTCGTCCTGCTCGGCGTCGGCCTCCTCATGGTCCTGTGGGACGGGCTCGGCCCCCTCAAGGTGCCGGTCATCGCGTACGTGGGCGTGATCCTGACGATGGCCTGGCAGGCGGTGGAGCGTTGGCGCCTCCGTTCGCACGCGGGGGCATGGCTCGCCGGGATCGGCGCGCTCTGCTTCATCGCCAGCGATGCCGCGTTAGGCATCGCGCGCTTCCGCGGCGACTTTCCCGCCTCCGCCGCAGTGATCCTTGGGCTCTACTATGTCGCGCAGGCCCTCATTGCGCGCTCCATTCACCTGAGGGTGCAAGCGTGACCGTGCTCGTCGAGGCCTGTGTCGAATCCGTCGCCGACGTCGTGGCCGCCGAGCGCGCGGGCGCCGGACGCGTGGAACTGTGCGCGAACCTGCTCGAGGGCGGCACCACGCCGAGCATCGGGATGATCCGGGCGGCGGTCGCCCGGGGGCACCTGCCCATCTTCCCGATCATCCGGGCGCGAGGCGGCGACTTTCTCTACACGGCCGAGGAGATCGAGGTCATGCTCCGCGACATCGAGGCCGCCAAGGGAGCGGGTGCGCACGGCATCGTCGGTGGCGCGCTGCATCCCAACGGCACCGTCGATGAAGATGGTACCGAGGCGCTGCTCGAGGCCGCGGCCCCCCTGCCCTTCACCTTCCACCGCGCCTTCGACCAGGTGCGTGACCTCGACGAGGCGCTCGACGCGTGCATGGCGTTAGGCGTGGCGCGCATCCTCACGTCGGGAGGCGCCGCGTCGGCGATGGACGGTGCCGAGGCGATCCGCCGACT
>JACMLI010000659.1 GCA_014379705.1 Gemmatimonadaceae bacterium | reverse complement strand
GCAGCTCAATGCGCGCGGCTACTCCCCAGTCGAGTTCACGAACGTGCTCTTCCAGGAGTTGGGGGCCGAGAGCGGCGTCGCACGGGCCGGGGAGCAGGGCCGCATCGTGGTGCGACGCGCCTTGGCAGCCGATGCCGACACGTGGGTCGACACCGCGGTCGAAGGATGGTCGGAGTTCCTCGAATATGCCGATGAGATGCGGGCACTCTCACGCGTGACGATGGCCCGTTCAGAGGGGCGTGCCTATCTCGCGCTGCTCGACGGCGAACCCATTGGAACGGGCTCCCTCTCCATCGTCAACGACGTGGCGCTGCTCGCCGGCGCCGCCACGATCCCGCGCGCCCGCCGTCAGGGCGCACAGCTCGCCCTGTTGCACGCCCGACTGCGCGACGCGGTGGAGGCTGGGTGTACGGTCGCGATGATGTGCGCCCGCCCCGGCAGTGCCTCGCAGCGGAACGCCGAGCGCCATGGGTTCCGCATCGCCTACACCCGCATCAAGTGGGGAAAGCGCTGACGCGCTGAACCTCCTTGACGACCTTGGGTCTTCTCATGCCATCAGACGTCGTTCGACGATACCTCGCGCTCCTCGTCAGCGTGCTCGTGCCCATCGGCGCGAACGCGCAAGCCACGGCGTCTCCGGCTGCCGCGTTCTGGAAGGACGTGCGGCCGCGCTACTCGGGCGCGCGCGCGAAGGAAACGGTCGCCTTCCTCGACCAATACGTCCGCTGGCCCGGAAATCGGGGCTTCGACGCGAGCATCGCCCACATCGTGCAGCGCCTCGAGGGCGCGGGGTACGTCGCCGAGTCCCGGGCGACATCGACCGATCGGCTGACGTACCGCGTCGAGCGCTACCCGATGGCGAATCCCGCCTGGGAGCCGCTGGGAGCGACGCTGTCGATCGTTGGTGTCGGCACGCCGGTACTGGACTTCGCCACGAATCGCAACATGCTGGCGACCAACTCCTTCGCCACGCCGGCTGGGGGTATGGACGCCGAGCTGGTGGACGCGGGTGACGGGTCGCCTGCGCGCCTCGAGGCGCTCGACGTGCGCGGCAAGGTCGTGCTCGCGCAGGGTGGCATCGGACGAGTGTTCAGCGAGGCCGTAAAGCGCGGCGCCGTTGGCGTGCTGGCGTATTCCCTCCCCGCCTACTTGCAGCCGGAGAAGAACCGGACGTCGATCCAGTTCGGCAGCATCCCTCGCGATACCACCGCGAAGGCATGGGGCATTCTTCTCTCGTACGCGGCACACGAGCAACTGCGTGCAGCGCTGGCCGGGGGGGCGGTTCGCGTACGCGTCTCCGCCAACGTGCGCTGGACGCCAAACGCCGTGGAGCAGGCCGTCGTTGCGGAAGTGCATGGCGCTCGCGCGCCCCGGGAGCGGTTTGTCTTCTCGGCGCACGTGCAGGAGCCGGGTGCGAACGACAATGCGTCGGGCGTGGGCGCCCAGGTGGAGATGGCGCGCGTGGCCGCTGAGCTATTGAAGGGGCGTCGCATCGATCCCGCGCGCACCATCACGATGCTCTGGGGCCTCGAGATCCGGTCAACGGAGCGCTACATCACGCAGGACTCGGTGCGGGCGCGCGGCATCCGGTGGGGGCTCTCGCTCGACATGGTGGGAGAAGACACGAAGAAGACCGGTGGCACCTTCCTGATCGAGAAGATGCCCGACCCGAGCGCGATCTGGACCCGCGGCGAGGACAAGCACTCGGAGTGGGGCGGCTCCCCCATCACGAAGGCGCAGCTCACCCCGCACTACTTCAACGACTTCGTGCTCGCGCGCTGCCTCGAGCAGGCGGCGACGAATGGCTGGGTGGTGAAGACGAATCCCTTCGAGGGAGGCAGTGATCACACGCCGTTCCTGCGGGCGAAGAAGCCGGGGCTCCTGTTCTGGCACTTCACTGACCAGTTCTACCACACCGACGGCGATCGCGTCGACATGGTGTCGGCGGACGAGCTGCGGAACGTGGGAATGTC
>JACMLI010000658.1 GCA_014379705.1 Gemmatimonadaceae bacterium | reverse complement strand
TCGGCAACTAGTCGAATGGGCGTCGGCGAAATCGACAGTCGTGCTTCAGATGGCAGATGGCAGGAAAGGCGCCTGGCATTCCGGGATGGGAAACGACGCGGGGCTCCGGCCTTCGCCGGAGCGACGAGCCCTCCGTCATCGCCCCCCGTGTCGTACCCAGTCATCGCCCCGGCGAAGGCCGGGCCCCGTGTCGTTCCCCCAAGATGCGATGATGGTGGATGATGGTATAGGACAGAAGCGACCTCCCGCACATCGGGGCAGCGCGCCACATTCTGGCGTCCCCTTCCCCGCCGTGCCATGCGCAAGTTGTTGTCGTTCACGAGCCTGATCCTACTCGGGTCGTTCGAGGTCTCCGCCCAGGAACTCTCCAAGCTCCCCTGGCGTGAGATCGGTCCCTCGTCGTTCGGGGGGCGTATCGACGACATCGAGGCAGTCCCCGGGCGGCCCTCGACGATATTCGTCGGAACGGCCGGCGGGGGCGTCTACCGGTCGCACAACCGCGGCACCACGTGGACCGCCGTCTTCGACCGCGATGGCACGTCGACGTCGATCGGCGACATCGCCATCGCGCCGAGTGACCCGAACATCGTGTGGGTGGGCACGGGGGAAGCGAACAACCGGCAAAGCTCCACGTGGGGCGACGGCGTCTATCGCTCCCTCGACGGCGGGAACTCGTGGGTCCACATGGGGCTCAAGGACTCGCAAAGCATCGGCCGCGTCGTCATCCATCCGCGCGACCCCTCCACCGTGTTCGTGGCGGCGGTCGGTCACTTGTGGGGGCCTAACGCGGAACGCGGTCTCTATCGAACGAAGGACGCCGGCAAGACGTGGCAGAAGGTCCTTGCCGGCAACGACGTCACCGGCGCGATCGATGTGGCAATGGACCCGGATGGGCGCACGCTGTACGCCGCGATGTACCAGCGGCAGCGCAAGCCCTTCGGTTTCGTTGGGGGCGGACCGGGCAGCGGCCTCTTTCGCTCGCTCGACGGCGGCGACACGTGGGACCGCCTGACGAGTGGCCTGCCGACGGGGACCCTCGGACGCATCGGCATTGCCATCGCACCGAGCCAGCCGTCCACCGTGTACGCCATCGTCGAAGCCCGCGGCACCGGAGGCGTGTACCGCTCGGACGATCGCGGGACGACATGGCGTCGCACCAACTCGATCAACCCGCGCCCGATGTACTACTCGAACGTGCGCGTCGATCCGCAGCATCCCGACAAGGTCTGGGTGGTCGCCAGCAGCCTGCATCTCTCAACGGACGGCGGCAAGACGTTCACGACCGACAACACCGGCGATCGCGTCCACGTCGACCATCATGCGCTGTGGCTCAACCCGGCCGATGGCGACCACATGCTGCTCGGCAACGACGGCGGCTTCTACATCTCGTACGACGGGGCGAAGAACTGGGACTTCGTCGACAACCTTCCCATCGGGCAGTTCTACGACATCGACGTGGACGATCGCGATCCGTACTACGTGTACGGGGGGACGCAGGACAACGGCACGTGGGGTGTGCCGGTGCGCACGCACAACCTCACGGGGATCACGAATGCCGACGTGATCAACATCGCCTATGGGGATGGCTTCTACACGGTCATCGACCCGACCGACCCGAAGTACATCTACGCGAATTCGCAGAATGGCCGCGCATATCGCGTGCACATCGGCTCCAAGGAGGAGCGCGGCATTCGTCCGGTCTTGGCCGACGCGAAGGACACGCTCCGCTGGAACTGGAGCACGCCGATGCACCGTTCCCCGCACGACCCGAAGACCGTGTACTACGGCGCTCAGAAGCTCTTCCGCACGCGTGACGCCGGCCAGACGTGGACCGCGATCAGTGGTGACCTGTCGCGCAACCTCGCCTGGGAGAAGCTGCCGATCATGGGGCTCGTGCGCGATTCGACCACGCTCTCTCGCAACGACGGTGTAGGCGAATACGGCACGCTCACGACGATCAGCGAATCGCCGAAGACGGCGGGTACGATCCTCGTGGGCACCGACGACGGCAACGTCCAGCTTACCACGGACGCAGGACGCACATGGAACAACATCACGTCGCGCTTCCGGATGCCGGCGCCGCGCTGGGTGAGTCGCGTGCTCTGGTCCACGCACGATGCACGCGTCGCGTATGTCACGTTCGATGGCCACGCCGACGACGACATGGCACCGTACGTGTTCCGCACCGGCGACGCGGGCGCCACATGGATGCCGATCGCCGGCGACCTCCCGGCCGGAAACTCCGTGAAGACGGTGGAAGAGCACCCGGGCAATCCGGCCGTCCTCTTCGCGGGCACGGAGTTCGGCCTCTACATCACGTTCAACGGTGGTCGCGCCTGGCAGCATGCCGGCGGCAACCTCCCGCGCGTCCGCATCGACGACATCGCCGTGCACCCGCGCACGCGCGACCTGGTCCTCGGCACGCATGGGCGCAGCATCATCGTGCTCGATGACATTTCCCTCTTTGACGCCGGCGCGCCCACCGTGGCGAGCGGGGACGCCGCCCTCTATCCCATCCGCGCGTCGCGCCAGCGCTTCGTCGCCCGCATGCTGCCGACCCCTGGAGCGCGTGCCTTCCAGGCCCCGAACCCACCCGAGGGGGCGATCCTGACGTACGCGTTAGGCAGCGGTGCGGCCACCGACACCGTGGCCCGCTTCACCGTCACGAGCCCCTCCGGCGAAGTCGTGCGCACCTTCACGGGCCCCGGAAAGGCCGGACTGCACCGCGTCGCGTGGGACCTGCGCTACGACCGCGCCCCGGGCGTCACGAATGCCGACGAAGGGTGGTTCGGTATTCCCTATGGGTCGTGGGTGGTCCCCGGGCGCTACACCGTCACGCTCGACGCGCGCGGCAGGAAGGTCACGCGCACGGTCGAAGTGCTCGGCGAAGATCGCGTGGATGTCGTGGCCAACGCCGCCACGAGCCGGCACGACGCCGAGCGGCGCCTCGCGAAGCTCATCGGCTCGTTCAACGACGGCGTGCAGCTGTGGCAGCAGATGACCGCCGAGCGCCGGCGCGTGGAGGATGCCCTCAAGGACCAGGTGGCGAAGCGCGATTCCCTCGCTCCCCTGATGAAGCGGCTTGGGCTCCAGCTCGACTCGCTTGGCGCGCGCTTCCGGCCGGGGTTCGGCGGGCCCAAGTTCGGCTTCCTCGACCTCGATGGCTCGCTGCAGGCGTCGTCCACCGGCCCTACCGAAGCACAGCAGCGCACGATCGACCAGCTCGGGGCACAGTTGCGCACCGACCTGGCCGCCCTGAATGCCCTCCTGGCCGGTGACTTCGCCACGTTCCAGCGGCAGGCCTCAGGCGTGGTCGGCGTGCTCAAGCCGATCGATATCCCTTGACGGGTCGCGCCGTGTCCCGATCTTCGCGTCGCGACTTCGTGGCCTCGCTCGCCAGCGTTCCGCTGGCGGAAGGGCTCTCGTGGGCCGACGCGCGCCTGCCGCGCGGACTGGTGCGCGCGCCGGGGGACTTCCTCTTCGCACCGGGGCTCGTGTACCTGCAGACTGCGTCGATGGGCCCAGTGCCGCGCCCCGTGATGGAGAAGGTCATGGAGTGGTGGAAGGAGCTCGAGCTCAATCCCACCTTCTATGGATACGGCCCGCACGAGAAGGCCATGGAGGACGCGCGCGCCAACGCCGCGCAGTTCATCGGGTGTGCAGCCGAGGAGTTGGTGCTGACGCGCAGCACCACGGACGGCATGAACTGGGTGGCCCAGGGGCTCGACCTCGCGCGCGGCGATCGCGTGGTGACGAGCGACCAGGAACATCCGGGCGGCATGTCGGGGTGGAAGCACGTCGCCCGCCGCCATGGCGTGGGGCTCGACATCGTGAAGATCTTGCCGTCGACGCATGACGCCGGGCGGATCGTCGACGACTTCAAGCGCGCGATCACCCCGCGCACGCGCGTGCTCATGTGCTCCCACGTGTTGTCTTCCACGGGACTGCGCATGCCGGTTGCCGAGTTGTCGGCGCTCGCGCGGTCGCGCGATTGCCTCATGGTGGTCGACGGTGCGCAGGCGGCCGGAGGCATCGCGGTCGACGTGAAGGCACTCGACTGTCACGCGTACGTGATGCCGGGACACAAGTGGTTGCTCGGCCCCAAGGGCACCGGCCTGCTCTACCTCAGCGCTGACGTGGGCACGCGCATCCAGCCGATTGCCCTGGAGGGAAGCCGGCTCGCGTACTCCGATTCGTCTGGCGTGACGAGCCTGCCCAGTGTGCTTGGCCTGTCGGCGTCGATCGACTACGTGCGCGCAGCAGGGATCGCGACGGTCGAGGCGCACAATGTGGCGCTGCGCAACCGGGCGTACGCCGCCCTGCAGTCGGTTCCCCGGATACAGGTCGTCAGCGCCCCGCCCGGGCCAATGACATCGCCGCTCGTCACCTTCCGGATTCCCGACGAGGTGAAGTCCCGGGACCTCCTGCAACGGCTGCTCAACCGCCACCGCGTGATGGTAAAGGCGGTGCCGGAGATGTGGATGAACGGCAACCGGCTCTCGACCCACTTGTTCAACACCGAGGCCGATGTCGACGCGGCCGTCGTCGCCCTTCGCACCGAGTTGGCGTAGCGGGCGGGCGGGCGGTCAGGACACGGGACAGCCTTGCTTTACCCGCAGGCGGATGGACTTCACGGCGTTGAAGTCTGACACGGGATTCTGGTCGAGGACGAGGAAGCTTGCCTCGTAGCCGTCGTCGAAGCGAGCGATCTTGCGGCCCGGGAAGATCGATTGCGGCGTTTCGACGGCCCACATGTGGAGCAGCGTGGCGTCATCCCAGACTCTCGCGGCCCGCATGTCGGTGATCTCGTGGGTCGCCGTGGAGCCGAACCAGTCGGAGCCAACGACGAAGCGGACCCCGGCGCTGGTGAGCCGATCGATGTTGCGCTTCATCAGGGCCTGGCGCACCACGACGGCTGCAGCTGAATCCGGGCCGCTGCCGCCGAGGGTCCAGCTCACCGTTGGCGTGACCACGATGCGGCGTTGTCCCGCCTTCCTCGCGACCGTCTCCGGTATCTCGAAGGCCGCCGTGGACCCCCCAAGTCGCGCGCGACCGTCAGGATCGTTGCCGAAGCCGTAGCCGGGAAGGTGCGCCATGATGTCGACGCCGGCATCCACGGCGATCGCGAAGTCGGCCGCCGTCTCCACATGCGCTGCAACGCGCAGGTTGGCCGCGTGGGCGCGTCGGACGATCTCGGGGACGAGCGATGGACGCAGGCCGTGGCCGTGCGGCAATCCGGAATCAGGCATCGCGGGCGGCTGCTCCATGGCGTCGAGCAGGAAGATCTTGAGCACGCCGGGGCGCGCGGCGAGGATCCTGGGCCAGGTGGCGTCGAGGGCGGCCAGGTCGTCGATGAACCAATATGCGTTTCCCTCGCGCAGGCGACTCGTGCGGATCGCCGCCGCGTGTGGCGCCCACTCGCCATAGAGCCCCATCGCGCGCGGCTCGTAGGCGAGGAACGGATGGCTCAACGTGGACGTGATGCCGCCGTTCGCATAGAGGACGTCGAGGTCGCACGCGCGATTCCATCGATCCCGCACCTGCGCCGCGTTTGTCGCCGCGTTGGTGAGCACCTGCACGTAGAACGTGCCCTCGGCGACGTAGGCGCCGCGCACCTTGTCGAGGTTGAACGTGCCATCGAGGTTGTGCGTGTGCGCGTCGCCGAACGGCGGGATGACATACCCGTTGGCGAGGTCGATGGTGGAGTCCACGCGGCTCGGCCGCCTGGTGAGCAGTACGCCGCCAATCATGTACAGGGTGCGGCGGGCGAAGCCGGAGCCCGTGTACCACTGGCCGTTGACCAGCGCAATCGTCGGACCCGCGGTCGCAGTGGTAGCGAGAGCACCGGCACTTGATGGGGCTCGCGAGGCACAGCCCGCATCGACCGTCGACGCCAGGAGCAAGAGGAGGACGGAGCGCGGGCGCATCGGCGAAGGCCAGGGTGGACACGGTAGACAGGCGGGCGACGCGGAAGGTTGCGCGAATTTGCGAGCGGGGCGAACTGCGAGCGGGGGGATAATGCGAGCGGGGGGAACGGCGAGCGGGGGATACTGCGAGCGGGGGGTGTTGCGCGCGGGGTTGCTGCGAGCGGGGGGAACAGCGTGCGTAAGCCTGGAGAGCTTGGCTCGCC
>JACMLI010000657.1 GCA_014379705.1 Gemmatimonadaceae bacterium | reverse complement strand
GAACCAGGGAGAAGGAGCCGAGGGATGACCGATGGCAGCCGCAGCTTCTACCTCACGACGGCGATCGACTACGCCAACGGCGATCCGCACCTCGGGCACGCCTTCGAGAAGATCGGCGCCGACGTGATCGCGCGGTATCATCGCCTGCGCGGTGACGACGTGCACTTCCTCACGGGCCTCGACGAGCACGGGCAGAAGGTGGCCCAGGCCGCCGCGGATCGTGACGTATCGCCGCAGCAGTTCGTGGACGAGATCGCCGGACGTTTCCTTGCCATGTGGGAGCGGTGCGGAATCTCGTACGACCAGTTCATCCGCACGACGAACGCGGAGCACAAGCGCGGCGTCGTCGCGCTGATTCAGCGCATCCACGAGCGCAGCCCCGAGGATTTCTACGAGCGCACCTACGAAGGCTGGTACTGCGTGGGGTGCGAGCTGTTCAAGCGTGAGAACGAGATCGTCGACGGGAAGTGCGTGATCCACCCCACGAGGGAACTCGCGTGGACGCAGGAGCGCAATTATTTCTTCCGGCTGACGCGGTATGCGGAGTTTTTGCGGACGCTCATCACGGAACACGCACAGTTCCTGCGCCCCGAATCGCGCCGCAATGAGATGCTCGCGCTGCTCGACCAGGGGCTCGAGGACATCTCGATCACGCGCTCGCGCCTGACGTGGGCGATCCCCTTCCCCATCGCGTCGTCGAGCGGGGAGACGCAGGGCACGTGGGTCTGGTTCGATGCCCTCCCTAACTACCTCACGGCCACGGGCTATCCGGACGCGTCCTTCACCGACCGGTGGCCCGCGCAACTGCACATCGTCGGCAAGGACATCAATCGGCTGCATTCAATCGTTTGGCCTGCCATGCTCGAATCGGCGGGCCTGCCGATTCCCCGCGCGGTGTGGGTGCATGGCTTCGTGCAGCTGGGGGGCGAGCGCTTCAGCAAGTCTGCCGGGGTGAAACTGGAACTCTCCGAGGCCATGGACAGGTACGGGGTCGACGCCTTCCGCTATTTCCTCATGCGCGAAGTGCCCTTCGACGGTGACGGCAACTTCTCCTGGGAACGCTTCGAGGAGCGCTACAACGCCGACCTCGCGAACGCGTGGGGCAACCTCGCGAGTCGCTCCCTGGCCATGGTGGAGAAGTACTGCGATGCGCGGGTCCCCGCCGGACCTCGGACGTCATTGGACGATTCTGACGCGATCGACTACGACGCGTACCACGCGGCGATGGACGGGCGCAACGGCTACCTGCTCCACGAGGGCCTCAAGGCCGTCTGGGCGACCATCGCGCGCGGGAACGAATACGTCGACCGCCAGGCGCCGTGGAAGCTCGCGAAAGACCCCGCCCAGCGAGAGGCCCTCGATGCGACGATGGCCGCGCTCTGCCGACATCTCGCCCGGCACTGCATCGTGCTCTTTCCATTCATGCCTGGAAAGGCCGCCGAACTCTGGGCAGCGCTCGGGGCACCCATGCCGCTTGCCGATCAGCGATTCGACCAGCTCGCTTCGCTCGACTGCGCCGGTTGGAAGGTCTCAAAGGGGGCGGGCCTCTTCCCAAAGACGTGATCCGCGCCACCTGACTCAGCCGTGTGCGGTCCCTGACCGCTGAGCTTGTGACAGTCGACATTGTGACGGCGGGGATGGATGGACCATCTGAGGGGTACCGCCTCACTCCCCTGGCATGCGACGCTGGACCATCCTCTTCATCTCACACGACACTGAGGCTCCCCGGAGCTTCTCGTTCACCGAGCGGGCCCTGCGAAGGGCAGCGTCGGTGGGCGTGGCGTTGCTGCTCGTGAGCTTGATCGGCGTAGGGAGCTTTGTCGCGCGCCTCGGAAGCCTGCCGCCCGGCAGGAGCGCTGCCACGGTGAGCAGGGCTTCCACGTCCCCCGAAGTCATCGCCCTCCAGGCGCGACTCGGCGCGATCCGCGGTGCCCTCGACACGATCCGCCGCGAGGACGCGCGGCTGCGTGCCGTGGCGGGCGTGCCCAGCACCGACAGCGCAAAGCTCCTGCATCGGTTCGTCGCGCGCCTGCCGCGTTTCCTTCGCGACCGGGGCGCACGTCCGGCAAACCCGGCGGCACCGGCGCCGAACAGTGCGCTCGAGGCCAGCGCCGCCGTGAGCGCCCAACTTGCGACGACGGCGGCCGAGGCCGACACCCT